>NZ_JBVVQV010000014.1:0-27456 GCF_055811235.1 Mesorhizobium sp. WSM4810
TTCGCCTGGATGCTGCTTGAGCATCTGTCTGCCCAGCTCCGGCGCATGACCGAGCGGGTATTCGAATACAGCACTCTGGTCGTGCGAAAACGGCTGATCGTCGAACTCCTGCATCGGGCGGAGAAAGCCGCACTCGTGGACGGCGAGGTGTCCATAAGCCCGGCACCGACGCATTCCGAGCTGGCGGCAACGATGAGCACGCACAGGGAAGCGGTCTCGCGCGAAATGAGCGACCTCGCCAAGAGAGGCCTGATCGAAAAGCGCGGCAGCAGGTTATTGCTGCATGACGTCTCGGCACTACGGGCGCTGGTCGACAAGAAGGAATAGCGAAGGCTGTCGCTGCGGCGGGGGGCACCGCACGTTTCATACTCCTCGGCCGCAAGTGATTATTCCTTCCGGCAAACCGGGCAACCTAGCGTGCCAGCGCGCGGGTCGGGCTTTGATCGCTTCACCCCTTGCAAGAATCATGACTGGGCTTCTTGATGCGGGCACGGAACGTTATCCCCAGCCTGCTTGCAGACTTACAAGGGCGGATCGAAGGGTGAAGCCGCATGGACGTTAAATACCAAATCTTCGTCAGCTCGACCTACGCCGATTTGGTGGACGAAAAACGGTCAGTCATCGAGGCCGTTCTTAACCTCGGGCATATTCCTGTGGGGATGGCGGCATTCCAAGCCAGCGACGACACTCAATGGGATTACATTAAGCGGCGCATCGATGACAGCGACTACTACGTACTCATCGTAGCAGAGCGGTACGGCTCAGAGTTGAAGGGTAAGAGCTACACCCAGATGGAGTACGGGTACGCCGTCGCCCAAGGCGTGCCTACCGTGGCGTTTTTGCTCGAAGGCGGTGCTCGCAAGACGTGGGGCGCGGAAAAGGTCGAGTTCGAGAAAAAGGCCAAACTCGAGAGATTCCGAAAGCTGTATGAAAAGAAGCTCGTCAAACATTGGCGCAACAAGGACGATTTGGCGGGTAAGGTTGCGATGGCTATTAGACGTTATGACCGTGGTCTGAGCGGCGGCCCGCCCTTAGTCTTTGCAGCTGTTTAGCAACGGGGGTTTGCTCGGGAGTGCCGAGCCGAGCCCCAAGCGAAGAAGGACGGGCCATGGAGCAAGATAACGTTTTTTACGTCGGTGTCGATGTGTCGAAAGCCAAGCATGCTGTCGCGATTGCCGAGGGCGGACGCGGTGGAGAGATCCGGTATTTCGGCGAGGCGTTCCCCGCGCGTCGTCACCGGAACATCGTAGCCGTGAAGCCGAACCGTGACGGTCCCGTCATCGTGAACAAGCGTCACCTCGCCATCGTGATCGTGTCGCACGGCTTGGCTGAAGACCAAGGCCTGTTCGAGCGACGAATACGAACTTCTTGGCGTCGAGCGCGAGGCAGGCAAGCCGGCTTTCGCGCTCATGGCCGAGCGCGGCACGGACGCTATGTCGGCTCGGCTTTCATTACCTTGAACCGGGAGTTGCGCGAACGGCTCTGGAAACGGGTGCAGGAGCATGCAGGAGCCCCGCCAAACGGGATGAAACGGCCGGCGACGCAATGGGTCAAGCCGGTGCTGATCGGCCGCGTGAAGCATCTCCGCGGCGAGGAGAATCTGCGCCACGCCTCGCTGCAGGATTTTCGGGAGGAAGACTAGGGTAAAACTCAGTCATTCTGGCTATGCCGCGAATGGCCGAGATGGGTTAGGCCCTGCCGTTTGAATCGGTCGGCCGCAACGAGCACAGAGCGCCAACTGCAGACGCTTGAAGAGATGTGCGCTCCGTTGGCTCAAAGAACGTTCCGCTCCGCCGGGTTTCGCTCTATCAACTCTGCCACAAGGCGTTGAAGTCGCCAGAGGTTGCGGTCGCGTATCCCCTTGGCTTCGAGGTGAGAAACCGTGTTGAGCAAGTACTCGGCCCCGGTGCCCCAATGACCGCAGGCCCGGGCCAGGACATCGGCAACTGCTTCAAGTGACTGACGACCGGCATAAAGAGGCGAGGCGCGGTTCATAACAAAGGTCAACGCCGGCGTGGCTCCCGAGGCGGTCTCGACCGTGATCCAGCGGGGCATGCTATTGGCCGGCTTGTAGGTGAACTCGCGTCGAAACAATTTGCCGAATTGGCGTTCGAGGTTGTCCTCTGGTAGGTCGTACAGGACGCCCCGGCATTGCCCTCCACGATCGAGGGCCATCATAAGGCCGGGCTGCTCTGGCGTGCCCCGAAAACGGGTCATGCGGAAGCAAAAAGCACGATGCCAACCCCGAGCAGCGCCTAGTTGCTCACCGATGTGCTCGATCTCCGGCTTCCAGATCAACGAGCCGTAAGCGAATAGGCGGGTCGGTGCCTTCGGGGCCGGATGAGCTCGGATCATTTGCTCGACCCAGCGGTCGTAGTCAGCATCGGTGTGTAGCTCGGCACCTGCCGTCAAGCCCTGGTCTTGAACGACCTTGTGGACCCGCGCGACATGGTCCGCGGTCAAGGTCAGCTTTCTCATTTGGCTTGGCATCCCGTGCTCCATCGGATCAGGATCGCGTATCCTTGGCAGATGCTACCGGCGTTGCAAGATACGAACCAACGCACGGCTTGAATGCGCCACAACCCGCCATTCCCTGTTTCGATCGCAAACGGCCGGAGTCGAGCCATTGAGACATCCACTGCGTTGTCGAACGGGTTGTCGTTACCAGCAAACGGTCGCTCAGTGACCTTATGGCGGCAAACCTGCTTTTCTCAGCAAGCGGCCAAGCTCCCGAACTTTCTCAGGATCGCGGTAATACTCGCCGCTGGTGAAGGCGGAGGCCGTAAGATCTGGCTTGCCCCCGACAGCTTCTCTAACGAGCCGACTGGCTTCGTCGACTCGGTTGAGTTCTACGAGTGCAGCCGCCCGATAGAGGCGCGATCTGTTGGTCTGAAACGTTAGCCTACCGAGGGATTCAATTGCTTCGGCATAGCGGCCCAGCAAATGGAGGGCCACGCCCCTTTCCTCGACGCAATACACAGGAAGGAATGGATCAAGCATTTCGGCGTCGTCGAGCAAACGCAAGGAACGCTCTGCTTCGCCCACAAAGGTAAAGATCGCGGCGCATCTTGCCTTGATGTAGGCATCCGTCGGGTTCAATTCCATTGCTCTGCGGCTGTGCGCCAGTGCCTCGTCGAAGTTGCCACCCATAAGTTCAAACGCGCCCATGATCCGGTTTGCCTCGGCATCGCAGGGGTCAAGCTCGAGCGCGCGGCAAATGTCCCGTCGACCTTGCTCGGGGTCGAAACCCGGCAGCCCTGACGCTGCGCAGACCCCCACGCATTGGCGGCCGCGTAGTGCGGATCGGCCTCGATCGCCTTTGAAAGCCAGCCGACGGCCTGGCGGGCATTGTCGTCGGTGACGCCGCCCAGGCGGTGATGATCGAGCCCGCGCAAGAGGCAGTCGAAGGCGGTCATGTTTTCTGGCGGCTTTCGGCGCGCCGCCACCATGGCTGCGTCCTCCATCCGTCCGGATACCGTCGCGGCGATCCTCGCGACGGTTCCATCAACCAAGGCGAGGATTTCCTCGAACGGACGCTGGATCTTGTCGCTCCAGACCACCGTCCCCTGGTCGGTTTCCGACAGCGTGAGGCTGATCGAAACCCGCTCTCCGATCTTGCGCACCTGCCCCTCAAGCACATATCGAACGCCCAGAGCCTCGCCGACCTCACCGGATCCGGGTGGGAGTCCGCAACCGCGAAGCTCGCACTCCGCGAACTGACCGAAAGACGCCGAAACCGCCCCAGTTCGACAATAAGCTCCTCGGTGAGGCCCTCGGCGAGATAGCGCTGGTTCTCGTCGTCGCCCGAAACCCGGAAAGGGAGCACCGCGACCGATGCCGGCCACCGTTCCGTCGTGATGACCAGTTGCGTCGGCGCCGACTGCAGCCGATGCGCTCCGATCTCGCCGCGGACCCGATAGAGGTGCACCGATTCCGTAATGTTCTTGAACGCCCGCTCGCCCATATCGTCGAATATGAATGCAGAATTGCGGCGGACATGATCGAAGAGCGCGCCGCTCACATAGATCGAGTCTGGTTCGGCTGCCGCCTGTATGCGCGCCGCGAGGTTGACGCCGTCTCCGACCAGATCATCGCCCTGCACCACGACATCCGCGATATGGAGACCGAACCGCATCCTGAAAGGTTCGGTGTCGGGCTCTTGTGCGCCTGCAAGCGCGCTGCGGATCTCGAATGCACTGCGCACGGCGTTTACGGCGCTCGGAAATTCGGAGAGGCCCCGTCGCCCGTCGTCTTGAAAACCCGGCCGTCGAGCAGATCGACCTTTTCCGAAATGAGGGCCTGACAGCTAGCCAAGCGTTCCGCGGTTTGCTCCTCGGCTCGCTCCATCATTCCGGAATAGCCGACGATATCGCCGACCATAAGGGCAGCCATTTTGCGTTTCATAGCGAAGCTCCGTGGCGGGCGATCTCCCAATGGCAGCGCCATCGTCTTAGGCGTATCAGGTCAGGAGCTTAGCGCATTGCGAAGCCGGCCGCATCGGGAAAGCGCCTTGCGAACGTCTCGAAGAGGTTGCCGAAACGTCTAACACAAAGCGCGCTTGTGCGTAGTCCGGCTTCCATCCTTTCGCGACCTTCAGAAGAAACGGCGCGACGGCCGGAATGGGTCAGTTCACGTCGATGCATGGGGGGCGCCTGAATGTCCGCTTCTCACATTCCAGGCCTCGAAGCCGCAAGTCCGCTTCCGGCCCCATCGTGTTCTCACCGAGCCACTGGCGCTGGTAGCGAGCCGCGAATGAAGGTATAGTTCAGGTATTGGATTACGGGTGGGCGGTAACCTGGACAATGGCTGGATTGCGTGAACAGATTGCGCGTGAGCAACGCACCATGGGACCGCTCCTGGTTGCGGCAGTGGTCGTCGGCCTTATAGGTCTGCCCGTCGCAGCCTGGCTCGACCTCCGAGATCTGTCGGAACGCATGCTGCGCACGCAAGCCAGCGAAATCAGCCGGATCATCGACGACATGCGCGGATTCTACGGCAGCGACGTCGTGGGACGGGTCCTGAAAGCAGACGGCGCCGTGACCGCGACGCACAATTACAGGGACGTGCCAGGTGCGATCCCTATCCCAGCAACCCTCTCAATCGAACTCGGCAAGCGCATCAGCGCTCACGACGGGTCCGTCAAATATCGCTTCGTCTCGGACCTACCTTTCAAAGGCCGCGAGCCCCACCAGCTAGACACATTCGAGCGCAACGCAATCTCTGCCTTTCGCGCCAATCCAAGTGAGCCCATCATCGAAGCCTCGGGTTCGCTGCTTGACCGGCACGTTCGCGCGGCGGCTCCCGTAGTAATGGGACAAGTCTGCGTCAACTGCCATAACTCGCACCCGGACAGCCCCAAGACAGACTGGAAGGTGGGGGATGTCCGAGGTATCCAGGAGATATCGGTCGCCCAGCCGATCGGGGCCAACGTCCTCTCTTTCAAGTATCTGCTTCTGTATTTCGGCTTCGCAGCTGCGGCGGGTCTAACGTTCATTTTCCTGCAGCGTCGGCAGTCCGCCTTGGTTCACGGCATGAACACGGAACTCGCCGAGGCAAACGACTTTCTCGCCGCAATTTCATTGAAGATCGCCAAATATCTCTCGCCTCAAATTTATAAAAGCATCTTCAGCGGCCAAAAGGACGTGACTATCGCGACCGAGCGCAAGAAGCTCACAATCTTTTTCTCAGATATCAAAGATTTCACCGCGATCGCGGAACGGCTCCAGCCTGAGGACCTCACGGCACTCCTCAACGAGTACTTCACCGAGATGTCAATGATCGCGCTCAAGCACGAGGCTACGGTCGACAAGTTCATCGGCGACGCACTTCTTGTGTTCTTCGGAGACCCCGAGACAAAGGGTGTCGAGGAGGACGCGAGGGCCTGCTTGCGCATGGCTGTCGACATGCAGCGCCGGCTAGAGCAGCTGAACAGGTTGTGGCGTGATCGAGGAATTGAGCAGCCGTTCCGAGCTCGCATGGGCATCAACACGGGCTATTGCAATGTCGGCAACTTCGGCTCCGATGATCGCATGGACTACACGATCATCGGAGCCGAAGCGAACCTAGCGGCCCGCCTGCAATCGATTGCCGAACCTGGCGGCATCTGCCTTAGCTATGAGACCTATGCGCTCGTGCGCGACCTTGTCCGAGCGCGTCCGTTGGCGCCGATCGCCATGAAGGGGATCAGTCGGGAGGTTGTCCCCTATGAAGTCGAGGGCCTCCTTGGTGAACTGGCACAGCGCCCTCAGGTCATCAGCGAGCACGCGACTGGCCTCGACCTGTTCCTCGATGTCGAAGCGATCGACGAGAACGGGGTCGAACGGGCAAAGAAACGTCTTTCGGAGGCGCTCCTGGCCTTAACCGCCCGAAGCAAGCCCGCTACTTTTTAGCAGGGTCCTTGAACGTCCGTTTCTGCCGCTACAGAGCCGTTTCGGAGACGCACCCTCGACCCGAAGCAGACTCCCGTAGTGGAGCCATGGATGACCGCTTCGCGCTCAAAATCGGACGTTGAGATCAGCATTGCCCCTTCCTGAAAGCCGACATCCCAAGAACCTCGCTTAGGGCCGTGGTTGCGCCATTTCGCGACGTTCATGGCGCATCTACAAACCTGACGTTCGCGCTATGACTTGATGGGGACCCAAAGCGGCCGTCCGATGCTGCGAGCCTGATGACATGGGCCGACCCTTCGCAGAGAACGGACTGAAGAATAGCCGCGCTGCCGCAGCAAGGGGTTTGCGAGATCGATCGCTCCCCAAAACCACAACCGCGCCTATTGGCGGAGTACCGAATCGGCCGGCTGAGCCGTCATTATCGGATCGGCATGACGATGCACAATCTTCCAGAGACCATCTTCTGGGCGAAAGACGCTCGTCACGCGTAACGCTAGAGGTGTGACATCGCTCCGACCGCCAACCTTGGACCTGAGCTGCTCTACTTCGACGAGGTATGCCAGCTCAGACGTCACACACTTCGCTATGCTCTCGAAGCCGGTAGCGTCGCCGTCCCTGTAATTCGATGCCGCTTGCTCCATCGTCTCAGCGACCTGCTTCCATCCATGCGCGAAAGGGCCAAAGGGATTGCCCAGTGTTACATCGTCTCGTTGGGAAAAGAGCTTCTTCGCAGGCGCGGGGTTTCCTTTCATGAACTCATCCAGGGCTAGGTGATATTTTTCAACTGCTTGATCGAAATCATTGGCGTCGAGAGACACGTCATCCTCCCTGTCGTTTTATTTCTGATCCGGACTGGCGACTCCTGCAGGTTCAACATTCTGTGTGTCCGCAGCGGTGAGGCATTTCACTAACTGCGGCGCAGCGCGGGTTGGCTTGGTCAGTATAGCAGGGCCAAGACAAGTTTCGCGACAGCGCTTTGAGACGGCTCGGCAAATGGCCGGTTTCCACCCGACCGCGATGTAGAACGCTCCGCGGCTGTACGGCAGAACGAATCCTTCGGCTGGCTCGGTCGCGCCATTTGCTGACCTTCATGGCGCTGCTCCAAACCTGCCGTTCGCGCTACGACCTGATCCGACCCTTCCATGCCCTTCCTTCTGGGCAGCGCTACGACAATCCGTGACCCAATCACGACAGCCGAAATCACAGCGGCAGAGCATCGAAAGACCCCTCCTGGCGCGACCTTCCCGTTCGGAATGATCCGAGGCGGTCATGCCCCAGTGGCAAATTCCAACGTCTCCGGGACCAGCTTTCTTAATATCGCCAATGGGCCACGATTTTTGGCAGAAGGAGAGAGAGGGAGCCTGAGCTGCCGAGCTCCGCTTCCGTTGATGCGGTTTGCATTTATCCGCGTGAGGTAAAGCTCGCGCTTCTATTCCGGGCAACAACTGTGTGCGAGGTGCAAAGTAGCCGGCTGAGCCGCATTTCACTTCTTGCGCGGATCGTCAGCCGGGTTGATGTAAGTAATACGAAACGGTCCGACGAAATGAACCTCGATGATAGTCTCTTCGCCTCCCGTCCAGACGTAATGCGCTTGATTTGCTGGCAGCGCGTGGAAGGCTCCGGGTTTTAGCAGGTCGCCAGTCTTTTCGCCCTTTTCGCCGACTCCAAAGCCAATGCTGCCGCTGACCAGGGTGATGGTCTCGGCATACGGGTGAGTGTGGGGCGGAATCTGATAGTTGGGCGGAAACTTGGAGCGTGTGACAACCACTTCGCCAGTCTTTGTCGGATCGCCCGTCAAGACAGCGACTTTAGCCCCTTTTGGCAGGCTAGGATTATCCTTCCATACCAGCTTGTCAGGCGTAAGCAGGGTCACGTCCATATCGTCCGCGAATGCCGAACCTCCACATACGGTCAAAACTGCTGCAACTGTAATACCGAAGGCAAGTGTGGATCTGCGATTCATAGATTTCATCGCTTCCTCCATTTAGCATGTGCGTGGTGCGCACGAACAAACCATCCAGAGCCCGACCCGACCAATTGTCAAATCAACTGATCGGTGGTCGCCATCCCAGCCAACCCCCACCGTCGGGAATCGGGGCGTGAGGCGACCTTACCTGTTCCCGCTGTGTAGGTCAGGATATGGCGCTAGCTTCACATTCCGGTAGTCAGATCAGACGGCAAGATTCCACCCGATTTGAGACGTAGAACGCTCCATCGCGGTATTATCCGAGCCCATGAGGCGGCCGGCTCGGTCGCGCCATTTCTTGACATTCATAGCGCTTCTCCAAAGCTGCCGTTCGTGCTTCGGGCGGTGTCGAACCCGAAGCCGACCAAGTGGAGTTACGGTCAAACGTCCGGAAATCGCGAACAGCTGTCATCCCCTCCGCCGAGGACATGCGGCGCTATTCTGCCTGTGCGGATGCCTTCCTCACGCCTTCGACAAGATGCTCGATATCGGCAGCGTGCTCGAAGACAATGCCATTCTTGACGTAATCCAACGGGGAAAACCCTGCCACAGCGGCCGCGCCTAAATGCTGCTTGGCGATTTGTAGTTCTCCCATCTGAGCGTAGCAGGCGGCGAGTCGGACGCGGGCACCGGGACCGAGCAGAGGCAATCTCTCAAGTTCTGTTGCCGCCGACCGATATTCACCGATTGAATACAGTGCCACAGACCGATCATAGTGGTACCAGTCCGGATGGATGGGATTGAGGCGAAACGCCCGGTCTATCCAAGCCAGGCCATCAAGCGGCCTGCCGCGCATGGTCATCAGATAGCCCATTTGACAAACGGTGTCGGCGTCATGAGGATTGAGGTCGAGCGAGCGTCTGACGTGCTGTTCGGCGGCGTCGTGCTGCCTGAGATACAGCCGAACGATAGCTAGAATTCGGTGACACCGCGGGTCTTCGGGGGCCAGCGTCACACCTTTGAGGGCGAGGTCGAGCGCCCCGGCAAGCACCTTCGTGGATGCCATGGCGTACCCGCCGATGATGACCTGCGACAGCGCCAGATAGGACTGTGCAACGCCGTAATGCGGGTCCTTTTCGATTGCTGCTTCGAACAACTGGCGAGCGTCCTCATTGTCTTGGGGCCGATAGCCGCGCAACGCGGCAATACCTCGAAGCACCAATTCATAGGCGGCAAGACTGTCAGTCGGCTTGCTCGACATCCGTTGCAGCCCGGCATCCTCCAGACGCGAGACGAGGCGGCTGACGATGCGATGCGCGATCTCGTTCTGGACGGAGAAAATCTCGGTATCTTGTGCCAGATATCGGTCACTCCAAAGCTGAACCCCACGGGAGGCCTCTGTCAGACGAACCCCGACGTCGAAAGTGCCGCCCAAGCGTTTGATATCGCCATCGACGAAGTAGTCGGCACCAAGCTTTTCGCCAAGCGTCCTCCACTCTTGGGCCGCTTCGCCGCTCACCGCGAAACTCGTGCTCCGTGCAAGCACCGTTACGGCCCTGAATCGACCCAAACCATTGAGAATGTCTTCAGCAATGCCGTCGGAGATCGCGATTTCGGTCGGATCGTCGGTTCCATGCTGGAAGCGGAGAACGGCGACTGCTGGTGCGTCTGTTGTCAGGTCGGGTTCCCTTGCGACTGCCAGCATGTAACCTCGCCGGGAGACTGTGCGGACCAGCGCCTGCGCTTCATCCCCGAGGGCCTTTCTGATCTCGCGGACACACTGGGTCAGCGAATCTTCGGTGACCGTCACTTCCGGCCAGACTGCATCGAGAAGCTCCGACTTCGAAACCACACGGCCGGCATTTCGGACCAAGTGCGAAAGGAGGACCTGGGCTTTCGGCCGCAGAAAGATGATCTCACGGTCGTAAGACAACGCTCCGCAGCTGGGGTCGAAGCTGAACTTCCCCAGACGACAGGCTTGAGCTGACGCTTCGGTCGCCATCGAAAGCCGTGTTCCCGAATTGGCTAAGCCAAACCTTTATAGGCCAACAACCTGCAATTCGCATCAAGAAGGGAGGTCGGCTTGGCTCCGACGGACGTTCCAAGGAATGGTCGGTTTCAATGGCTGTCAATGCCGCTTCCAGCCCCTCCGTAATGGAGGCTTGTGACGGGCAGCACCAAAAGGTTGCCGCGCTGCTCGCGAGAAGCTCGAAAAGTTCCTGCCGGATTTCGTTTGTGCGCTCGAGGGAATGAAGCATCTCGCGTTCCTTTCAAGCCCGTTTTTCTGCTTGCAGCCGTTCGGCGACCAACGCCTGAAGCTGCCAGAGCTTCCGGTCTCGGATGCCCCTGGCTTCGAGGTGAGTGATGGTGTTGTAGAGATATTCGGCGCATGAACCCCAGTGTCCGGCTGCGGTCGCCAAAGTGTCAGCCACCTGTCCTAGTTCGAGCGAGCCGGCATAGGCGGGCGCGTTGCGATCGACCACGAATGCGAGCGCTCGGACCGGACCTTGTGCGGTCTCGAGCCCTATCCAGCGAGGCACGTTCGACGGCGGTTTTGCAGACATCTCGCGTCGCAACAGCTTGCCCAACGCCTCGGTCAATCCCTCCTCCGGCAGGCGATAGGCGATCCCTTTGCACGCGCCACCCCGATCGAGCGCCAGCATAAGGCCAGGACGTTCCGGTGAGCCCCGCCAGCGAGTGATTTTGAGCGCAAACGCGCGATGCCAGCCGTAGGCATGTGCGATCCGTTCCTCGACGGCCGCAAATTCCGGTTTCCAGATCAGGGAGCCGTAGGCGAACACCAAGAATTCGCGGCTCTGCCCGCGTCCTGTAAGGATATGATCAACCCACCACGCATAATCCTCGTCCTGCAGATAGATAGTCCCTGAACGCGGTCCTGGATCGACGACGTGGCGATGGGCCTTGGCTACAAGTTCAGGGGTGAGGGTCAGCATCATGTTGGTACATGCTCAACGCTTTTCGTCTCGGTTCGAGCGCATTATGCGTCCGCGAAAGGAGCCTGTACCGACGTCGTTCTGAAGTTTTTCTGATTTTGGCTTGGTCTAGTCGGTGCGCGGCCGTACCGCAGAATGTCTGCAGGCAGGCGCAATCAAGTCATTTCGGCAGCCAATTTCGAGGGCAGGTTTCCGCACCCCGGACCTTCCCGAACCTCATCAGGCAATCTGAAGTCTGAACGCATCAACTGACCACGCGCGCCATCTCCGGACACTCGCGAACTCCGCCACGAAGATCGATTCGACCAGGAGCGGAAGTTCAGGCGAACTTTGGAGCACCGTTGTAGGCCGTGTACTCATAATCGGGGCCGATTTCAGCGCGCTTCATGTCCGCTCATCCCCAACAGCGGCGCAAAACCGGACATCGCCGGGCTCCCGAGAAGGGCCACTAGGAGACATGCCGCCTGCGCCCTCCAACTGTCGAGGGGAACGTTGCATCATCGCACGACCTCCGTTGCCGGTCTCGCATCAGGCGGGTTTGACTGCAGCAAATCTGGCGCCACCCATGATCTTCTGTTGCACCAGACTAACGAACAGCACATAGGATTCGTAAAAGTCGTCGTGGCCAGCCGGTGCGCTGGCTTGCTCGGCCTCGCCGCGCAGCTTCTGGTACATGCGCAGGCGCTCGGCGAGAATGATGCCCCATCTGTCCGTCTCATCTTCAATCGATTCGATTTCAAAACCAGCGCCACGCAGCAATTCCTCGTGTCGGTCGATATTGATGAGGGTTGCCGCCGCCATGCCGTCCCACAGAAGCTTTTCGTCCGCGGCTGACAATGGCTTATGAGCGATCCAGTCGGTGAAAGCGATGCGACCACCCGGCCGCAGCACGCGATGCGCCTCGCTCAAGGCACGCGCGAGGTCTGGTACATGGAACAAAGCTTCTTGGCTTACGACCGCATCCTGGCTTTCGTCAGGCAGTGGCAGAGCCATGACATTACCCTCGATGACCTGGACTTGCTTGTTCAGCCCAACACGCCGTGTCAGGTCCGAAGCGCCTGCAACTCGCGCAGGCGTCAGTTCGACGCCGGTGACAAACGCGCCGTAGCAATGTGCCAGATAGCGGGCCGGGCCGCCGAGACCAGCGCACAAGTCGACGACCTTGGTGCCGGAGCCGATATGCGCGCACTTGGCCAGTGCATCATTGGCAAGCGTGCCGCCGTAGTGATCCTGATCGTGTGGGAACAACTCGTCCGGACGCAAGCCATCAAGAGTGCCGCGTGCTGCCTCCAGCTTGGTCAGGATGATCTGAGCCGATATCGGATGACGCTCGTAAAAATCAACAGCCGTGCGGATTTGTGAGGCCATAGTCATCTCCCTCAAAATGGAAACGTTCCGATCGTATATCGGAATTGCCACAAGGACAGGCCTTGGCGGCGGGGAAAGTGCCCGCCCTTTCAAGGGGCTGATTCGATTTTCACACTAGACATCCCTAACCGGGACGACATTGGCGCGTTTGCTTCCCTATATGAACCGTCCGGACAGCGGCGCGCGTCTTCCGCCCGACCGGGAATCTGATAGCAACCTGACCAATACTGATTGCTAAAGAAGCGTTTGCATCTGCCACCCAAAAGCCGTCAGCGTCTGATTGAGCGCCGTTCCGCCCCTACTTTGATCGACATTGTTCCCCCGCACCAACAGACTCTGTCCTAGGTAGCTAGTGGTGCGAATCTGACACTTGATGCCTTGGTCGACTGCTGCGAGTGTAGCGAGCGATGGCCCCGAAACCAAGTCGAATGCGGCTAACGCCCGAGCTGGTCGCCAGAGTCCTCAGTGCGGACGATTCTCTGCCACAGCCCTTCACCGCGCCGTCCGATGCCGATCATGATGACACCGTCCGGGCGATACTAGCCGCCGCACCGTCAGCTGATGAGGTCTGGCTCTTTGCCTATGGATCTCTGATGTGGAACCCGGCCTGTGATTTCGTGGAGCAGCGGGTAGGCTTCGTGCCCGGGTGGCACCGCTCCTTCTGCCTCGGTTGGGACCGGTGGTTTCGTGGATCAGACAGCAACCCCGGTCTCATGTTGTCGCTCGACCGTGGCGGGCAGTGCAAGGGCGCGGTCTATCGCCTGCCGCCGGATGCTATCGAGGCCAATCTCGGCAGGCTCTTTCGTCGTGAGATGCGCGCCAAGCCGTCCGCTCATTCGCCGCGCTGGGTGAATGTTCGCACCGAGAACGGACCGCTCCAAGCGATCACCTTTGTGATTAACCGGAACAGCGGACGCTATGTCCGCGGGCTGTCGCTGGAACAGATCGCCGACGCGCTCGCGGTCGCGTGCGGTCCGTGGGGTTCCATGGCCGACTATCTTCACAGCACTGTAAGTCACCTTGAAGGTATGGGGATTCACGACAGCCAATTGTGGCGTTTGCAGGAGCTGGTAGCCGAACGCATCGAAGCGTCGACGGCCGAAGATCTTCCCGCGAAATGAGCCAACGGGACTCAACCCTCAGACCATGACCACTAGTTCTGGTCCTTTGCCTCCATTCCCTAGGGCACGGACTCATTAGCACGCAACCAGACGCGGATTGATGCGAGCTTGACGAGGGCCAGGTAGTTGGCCGCGAGTTTGTCGTATCGGTCGCAACACGCCGACATTGCTTGATCTTGTTGAAGAACCGTTCGATCAGGTTGCGCGCGCGATACAGATACGAGCTGAAGCAAATCGGGTCTTTGCGATTGCGTTTCGGCGGAATGTTCGCCCATGCGCCTTGCTGACGGGCAAACTCCCTGATCCAGTCCGCGTCGTATCCCCGATCCGCGAGCAGCATCGTTCCTGGAAGCAAGGCGCTGAGAAGGACCGAACACAGCCGATTGTCATGCGCCTCACCCGGCGTGAGGGCGAGGTGGACCGGCAGACCATTGGAGTCAACGACCGCATGTATCTTGCTGGTGAGGCCACCGCGTGAGCGACCCATATCTTGCTGAGTGTTGTCTGCGATACAGGCTCCGTGCTGGTGCACGCGCACGACGGAGGTATCGATCATCTGCACCGCCGCGTCACGACCGGCCGCCAGTGCATCCATGATCCGGTCCCAGACGCCAGCCCGCCGCCACCGAACGAAGCGATTGTAACAAGTCGTCCGGGGACCGTAGTTCTCCGGCAGGTCGCGCCAAGGGGCACCTGAACGCAGGACCCAAAAGATGCCATTGAGCACGCGACGGTCATTTACGCGCCGAACGCCGCGCGGCTTGTTCGGCAGCAACGGTCTGATGGCGGTCCATTCGCAATCGCTGAGCTCGTAGCGCATGATTCGAAGCTCCGTTTTTGGAGATTGAATTCACGTCTCGGGCAGCGCCATCAACCCGCCACGACTTATAGCCTTGCCGCTAATGCTTTGAATTTACTTTTCGGCGGCATAGCGGACTTGGCCGGACTTGCCACTGGCTCGACCCGGTCGCGAATCACCCCTAGCAGACATGACGCGTAGCAGCCTGACTTCGCTCTGGGACCACTGGTTGCGGCCAGGCGCGGCAGTGCTATCGTGTCATCAACCAGGCTCTGCAAGGGAGCCCAGGTGACCAACTGGGGCACTATCGAGTGGTGGAGAACTCCGTTCAGCGCCATCTGGCTGCAATCCTTGCAGCCGATGTAGTCGGTTACAGTCGCCTCATGGGCGTGGACGAGGACGGCACTCTGACGGTCGTGCGGAACCTCCGCGCCGAAGTGATCGAAACTAGGATCGCCGAGCACCAAGGTCGGCTGTTTAAGTCTATGGGGGATGGCTTTCTCGCGGAATTCCCCAGCGTCGTGAAGGCCGTGGCCTGCGCAGTTGCATTACAGAAGGATATGGCAGCACGGAACGCAGAGCTGCCAGAGGACCGAGCCATCCAACTCCGCATTGGCGTCAACTTGGGGGATGTGATTGCTGAGGATGGCGATGTTTTCGGTGAAGGCGTGAACGTCGCTGCGCGGATCGAGGGACTTGCCCCGGCGGGCGGCATTGCAGTCACCGGCATGGTTCATGACAACGTAGGAAGTCGCCTTGATCTCTCGTTTGAAGACATGGGTGAGCAGCAACTCAAGAATATCGCCCAGCCGGTCCGGGTCTATCGTCTGGGAGCTCCCTCAGGAACATCGGTGCGACCAACAGCGGTAGAACGAATCAAACCGTCCATAGCAGTACTGCCATTTACCAACATGAGTGGTGATCCCGGGCAACAGTACATTTCCGATGGGATCACCGAGGATATCATTACCGAACTCGCCCGCTTTCGCGGCCTATCCGTAGTAGCTCGCCACGCGTCGTTTCATTTTGCCAACAGAGGAGAAAGTCATATCGAAGTAGCGCGGGAACTGGGCGTTGCCTATGTAGTTGAGGGTAGTCTACGCAAATTGGGCGACCGAATACGCATCACAGCCCAATTGGTCGATGCCAGAACTGGCAATCACGTCTGGGCCGACCGCTACGATCGCGATGCGCAGGATATCTTCGCTATCCAGGACCTTGTTGTGGCCGCAATCGTAACAATGCTGGAGGGCCGTATGTACGCTGCAGAAGCAGCAAAAGCCCGTGCAAAACCAACGACTAGCTGGTCGGCTTATGACTGTCTGTTACAAGGCCGCGATCTATGTGACCATCAGCGTGATGCCGAAGCCGTACCCCTACTTGAGCGCGCAATTGCCGTCGATCCGCATTTTGCACTTGCTCATGCCTGGCTGGCGATAGCTCTTACCATGAGCAATGTCATTCTGCTCGATGACGATCAGATGGCCAAGGCTGAGAGCGCTTCGAAACAAGCGCTGGAACTAGATGCCAACGACGCCACGTCTCATTGGGCAAGAGCGCTCTACTACCTTTGGACAGGCGACCATGACCGTTCACGCTTCCATTTTGACAGGGCGCTGACACTCAATCCGGCCGATATACAGATTAAGGGCGACTACGCGAACTGGCAGCGCGCCAGTGGCAGGCCGGCCGATGCGTTGGCCACAATCGATGCCGCCATAGGCTTGGGTCCCTTCGTGCCCGATTGGTTTGCAGCGGTTCGCGGCCTGACGCTCTTTGACCTCGCTCGATATACTGACGCAGTCGAAGCACTCGAGAGTGTCCCTGTACAACGCTCCAGTGGCTTCTTGTACCTAGCCGCCGCGCGTGCGCAATTAGGCGACTTAACTGGTGCAAGTGAGGTGATCGCCAAGGTGAAGCTGGTGAAACCGGATTTATCGCTTCGGAATGTGATCCAGGTACTGCACTACGCACGCCCTGAAGCTCAGCAACACTTGATGGATGCCCTGCGGAAGGCGGGGCTGCCGGAGCAGTATGTGAGCCCCTTACGGGCAAGTTGAGTTAACTTCTGCTTATGGCCCATTGCTTCTTTTAGCTGCGCTGCAAACGTTGGTCGCTTTCGGTGCATAGCGGACGGCGGCAAGTCGTCCGCCCGGCTGATTTATGGGTTCACGGCCTAGTTCGAGATGGCTTGGTTGAATCTCCAGCGTCCTCTGACCTGGACGAGAGCAATTATCAGCAGCGGGCGACCCCTTTTTGAGCTCTAGCTCAGAGCGTCTTGCTCATCATCAGGATCGGCACCGGAGCGCCGCCACGGTCGTCGAAGAATTTCTCGGCAGGATGATAGCCGCAGGCTCGATACAGTGGCTCACCTGCCATGGTGGCTGCCAACTCGACACGAGCAAAGCCCTCGGCCTTGGCTGCGTTTTCACAAAGGGAAAGGATCAGCCGACCGACACCGCATCGGACAAAGTCCGGATGCGTATACATGGCTCTGATACGCGCCGCGTCCTTGGTGGGGTCAAGCAGTGCCGCGTTACGCCCAGGCGACTGATCACCACCATACATGGTCGCGCGCCGACTCCAGCCTCCACACCCTGCCAAGACGCCATCGTGCTCCACGACGAAATAGGTGCCATCATCGACAAGCTGCGTGTCCAGCCCCATGATTGCGCGGCTGGATCGGATCTGGTCATCGTCGAGAAACGGTTTCTGGAGTTCGGCGATCGCCGCATCCATGAGTGCAGTCATGGTGGCGAGGTCCTCGCGTCGTGCTATTCGGTGCCGAAAGCCTCCACTGGCCATGTTCAAGCACATAGTGATGGGAACAAACGCACGATATGGCGAATTTCGTTCCGGCAGAAGACCAATGTTTGCCGCTGCGGCAGCCTTGGGGCGCCGGTCGACAGCAGGCCGGGAGTATATCCAACGCGAGTCATTCCGGAAGCCCCGCCAGGCGATAGCCCTCCACGATATGCCGCCGCACATCGTCGGCCGGGAAAGGCTGCGAAGCCGACCAATGCCGGATTGTGAAGTGCGGATTGCTTATCAAGAACATTTTTGCTTCCCAGCGCGCTTCCTCCAATCGGCCAAGTTGCGCAAGACTTGCCGCAAGCAGGCGTCGCGAAGTCGCGCGATAAGTTTCAGGCCTGCGCAGCGTTTGAACCGCGGATTCGTAGTCGCCGATGGCATATTGGGCCTGGCCCAGCATCCAGTAATACCAACCGGGCGGGTGAGGGTTGAGTCGGAGCGCCCTGCGCACCTGCTCTATGGCCTCGGCAGGCCGGCCCCTTTCTGTCGTCAGTTCAGCCTGCATCGCCCAGGCGTCGGCGTGATTGGGATCCAGCTTGTGGGCAGCGTCGAATTCGGCATCCGATTCCGCCCAGCGACCCTCATGGCCCAATATGACGCCCAATACCCATCGGTTTCCGGCGTCGTTCGGGTCGAGTTCGACCGCCTGCTGTGCTTCGGCAAGCGCCCTCGCCCGGTTGGGATCCATCGGTTCGTCCCAGAACTCCCAGCCCAGCCAGAGATTGAGTGCCAGCCACCGGTGCGCCTCCGCATATTCCGGATCGAGCGCGATTGCCCGATTCAGCAGGAAAATGGCTTCTTTTGCGGTGAGCGCCGTTTGCAGGCCCAGGGCACGCGCACGCACACAGAGATCATAGGCCTCCAGATTGCTCGGTCTGTTGCGCACTGGCGCGGCGATCAGGCGGCCCACCAGGGCCTCGACAATCTTGCCGGTCACCTCGTCCTGGACGGCGAATATGTCTTCAAGGCTCCGGTCGAATCTTTCGGCCCAAAGGTGGTCGCCCGAGATCGCGTCGATCAGTTGAGCGTTGATACGCACCCGCCCGGCGGCCCGCCGTGCACTACCTTCAAGGAGATGGCGCACTCCCAGTTCGCGCGCGATGCGACGCACATCCACGTGCCTTCCCTTGTATGCAAATGCCGAGTTGCTGGCGATGACGAACAGCTCGCTCGTCCTCGAAAGGTCCGTGATCAGATCTTCGGTGAGGCCGTCGACAAAAGCCTCCTGCTCCGGATCGTTGCTCATGTTCGTAAAGGGAAGGACGGCGATGGAGGGCTTAGCGGGAAGCGGGAGCGGCGCTTTCTCCGCCGGCCCGCCATCTTCCGACGCGGCCGACAACCGAATCCGGTAGACGGGCACCGGTTCGGCGACGTTCTTTATCGCTTGCGGACCGAGTTCGTCGAAGTCGCAATCAAGCTTCCGCTTGACTTGGTCATAAACGCTGCCGGAGACACAGATATCTCCTGCCCCGGCCATTGCCTGAAGTCGCACGGCGACAACGACGCCGTCGCCGAACAGATCGCCGTCCTCGACAACGACATCGCCCAGATTGATGCCGATATGCAGGTTGATTTGCCGGCCGACAGCCAAACCTTGGTTCGCGGCCGCCATCCGCTTCTGGAGCTCGACGGCGCATGACACGGCGTTCACCGCGCTTGCGAACTCGACAAGAACGCCATCACCCATCACTTTTACGACACGGCCTTGGCGGTCGCGGACCAGTGGTTCGAGGATCTCCTTCCGCCGCCCCCTTAACGCGGACAACGTTCCTTGCTCGTCCATGTCCAGAAGTCGACTGTAGCCCACCACGTCGGCAGCCATGATGGCTGCAAGACGGCGTTGGGCGCGTACTTCGGACATTTCGCATTTGCTTTCACAGAAAGCAGGGCAACGGATTGTATTGACGCCCATTTCAAAAGTCTATCAGGCTGGACTTAGAAAACGGGCTTGCCAAGCATCCAAGTCGGGTGAGCCAATGGCCGATTTCCCGCTTGATCCGGTCGTTCGTCGGCCCCAATGAGAACGTCGCAGAAGGGTCACGAGTGCTGGTCGCGGCCAATGTCGGCTTTCAAGACGAGAACTCGGCTCCGCAAGGTCGCGTTTGGGTCAGGAACGTTGGTTCCGGTTAACGTCGGCTATCGGGCAGCGAAATGGGCTGATGAAGGACGGCAAAGTCACGACGATGCCCACAGCAACCTGACTGTCCGCTCTTGAATATTCGCGGCCCGAAGCTGCCGGTCTGCTCTCGGCCCCCAAACTGCCGGACCGGCATGCGCCTCAAGTCGGGCGTGGAGGCAAACTTTGCCTCCACCAGCGCAAGAGTGACCATTCTATAGGCCGATTGGCCAGATGAGCACTTTGACTGATTTCAAGAAGGTGGACATTCTGGCGCTTCCAGCGAGTGGCGTACACAGACGAACGCCGCATCTGGATCGAGTGCTGTTTCTGAGGGAGGACAGAATGGGCGTTTACGATCACTTCGTGAACACCTCAAAAGACAAAGGCTGCCGGAGGCAATCCTAAGTTTCGAAGAGATTGAAGCTATCACGAAGCGCATGCTCCACAACAGCGCCGCTCATCCACAATGGTGGGAGGATGATACCAAGCATCGAGACGCTGCGCAGCATGCTTGGGCGGACGCCGGCTAAAAAGTTTTCCTGCTTAAGCGAGAGGATAAGGTCCGTTTCGTCCGCTCTGATTGACTACTTTCGCCCGCCGACGCTGTTCCGCTGCATCTCACCCAGGACAACTCAGAGCAGCATCCGGATTTCTTCCTCGGCTGTCTCAACAGCCACACCCGATGCGACGAGCTGTCGGAGAAGGTTTCTCGCGATCTGGCGCCAGAAGCGATTGGCGTGCTCTCCGTCCTTGGATGAGAGTGCTTCCGCTACGACGCTGACGATTCTTCGCTGCCGATACAGCGGAAATGCACAAACGTTTGACTGCACTGAATCCCCACGCACCGAGTTGGGTGGAAGGTAGGGCCGTTTAGTTAACTGCAGGTTTCAGAGCAAGGCATGTGAATTAGTTCAGGCCACCACGTCGGGCCATGCAGCCTAACATCCGCTTCCTCTTTTTGCCGCAGACGGACTGGCCACTTGCTCCAAGGAAGGAGCTTTCGCTCTTCGTTTTCTTCGACCTAATGAGTGCACACTGTGGCGACAAGCAGTGTCGCAGGGTCGATGCTAAAGGTGCTCTTCAGGTCAGTGCCGAACAGCCGAAGCCAAGCGTCCTGGGCACGATAGGCGAGCGCCTCGCGCTCCCCTGGACAGGCGAAGCGCATCTCGGCGGCGGCCTGGAGGTGGTGAACCATCTCGTGCACCAGCACCGACAGTTCGGCCGGGGTGCGGCCCGTCCAGCCTGCGGTAAGAAAGATGGTATTGACGCCTTCATCATAGACGGCAACGACCTCCGGCGACGAGACGGTAGACCCGGCGCCGTAGCGCATCGTGACAAGTTCGATCGCGGGCGCGGTGACAAGGGCGGGAGGCTGCGCCAACGGCAGGTCGTAGTTCGCTGCGAGCCATAGTCCGATGGTCTCGAGCACAGGCGGCGTTTCTACCGGCTCGGCTGCGGCGGCCGGATTGGCCGCGGCGAGACACACGACGGCGAGCCCTAAAACTGATCTGCGCATGAGCGCCTCCTCGGGTAATCAAGCCGAGGCTGGGCCCGCCGGCGCAGAAGGTCATGAAAGCTCTCTGAAAGAGTCACGAAATCCTGCTATAATCTGGCCGTCGCACCCTCGGGCTCCGGTATGGATTACCCACGCAGCATTCGCTTCGGCGATTTCGTCCTGAACCGTACGCGCGGTTGCCTTCAGGATAGTTCCGGCACGGAGCGATTCTTGCGGCCGAAGTCATACCGGGTGCTTGAAGTGCTCGCCGAGCGACGCGGACAGCTGGTCAGCAAAGACGATCTCGTTCAGGCGACTTGGCCGGATGTGTTCGTCTCCGATGACTCCCTTGCTCAATGCGTAAGCGATATCCGCAGAGCGCTTGGCCCGGAGGGGATGGGCCTGCTGCGAACGGTGCCAAGGCGAGGATATATGCTCGTAGGCCCGGGCTCAGAGGCGGAGGAGCCGGTCGAGCCTGGCTGGAAGCGCTGGATGGCGTGGACGAGCGGGCTGACTGCAGCGCTCATAGTGGCGATGGCCACTCTCTGGCTCGCGCAACCGCGGGATTCCGTGGTGGAACTCAGCGCGGCAGATGGAGCGGTTGTGCAGGCAAACGAGCTCATTACGGCACGAGACTGGCGGCGGCGTGGGGACAACGAAGAGGCACGGGGCCTTCTCGAGGCCGTGGTGGCCGACAATCCCGGACATGCAGGGGCTTGGGCAAGCCTCGGATTGACCTACTGGTTGGAAGTTCAGCACCTTGCGTGGGGAGGCGGTCGTCGTGAGATGGCGCGGGCGCTCGAGATGGTGGAGCGCGCAGTGGCGCTTGGGGGCGGTGCGCGATCGCACCGGCTGCTCGCAGAGATGCGGCTACTCTCCCCCTTCCCGGAAATGCGTTCTCCCGTCGACGCACTGGCAAATGCCCGAGCGGCGGTGACGATCGATCCTGAGGATCCCGACAACCTGGCGGTGCTTGCCCAAGCGCTGGCCCTGACAGGCCGATCGGACGAGGCGGTCCTGACAATCCAGCAGGCTCTGCGCCTCGATCCGACGCCGCAGGACTGGCACCACCAGGTCGCTGGCCTGAGCTACCTGCTCGCGGGAGAACCGGCGCGAGCTGCAGAGGAACTTGGCCCGCTCTATGGCGCCGGGACTTTCGCAAACGCGCGGTGGTGGCCAGGATGGCTCTTCGCCGCGAGCCTTGCTCATGCCGGCCGGCTGGAAGAAGCGGCCAGGGTCGTCACGGCCGCGCTTGGGCACCGGCCCGAGCAGACCGTTACGGGCGTGGCGCAATCGTTCGATGGCCTAGCCGACGAAAGCGGCCTCGCCATTGTGCTGGAGGGGCTCAGGTTGGCTGGCATGCCGGGCTGATCCCGGCTACTTGGCGTAGGCGCGCGCCTGCCAATCGCCGTACCGATCGCGAAATTGCAGATAGCTCTTCCAGGCATCGGCGAGCAGCGGGTCTCGGGCGGTCTCCTCCGCGATGACCTCGTTCCACGCCTCCCTCAGATCGAGAAGCACTTCGTCAGGCCAGGCATGCAGCTCGACGCCCATAGCGCGAAAAGCCGCGATAGCCTCGACCTGTTCAACCGCTGCCTCGGCCGCGGTCCAGGACAGGGTGTCGCCGCACGCAGTCTCCAGCACGGCCTTTTGGTGATTTGATAGCGCGGCCCAGGTCTTCTGCGGCATCAGAATTTCAAGTGAGGTTACCGGCTGCTGCCAGCCCGGGAAGTAGAGGTACTTGGCGACCTCCGCGATGCCGAGTTCGGCATCGATGGACGGCAGCGAAAATTCGGCCGCATCGATCAGCCCAGCTTCCAGCGCCGGCCGGATCTCCTCGGCTGGAAGTTCGTAGGGGACAACCCCAAGCTTCTGCAGAACCCGAGCGCCGTAACCGAAGCTGCGCATAGCCAGCCCCTCCAGATCGGCGGAACTCTCGACTGGCGCAAGGAACCAGCCTCCGCCTTCTGCGGGAAGAATACCGCAATAGAGGCTCTTCATTTCGTGGCGCGCGTAGATCGCCTCCAGTGCCTCGGCACCACCGCCCCCTTTCATCCAGGCGGTAAAGCCGGCCGGGTCAGGACCAAAGGGAAAGCCGGTAAAGATTGTCAGCGCAGGATCCTCGCGGTGGTGATGGCCTGCCGAGCCCCACACCGCGTCGACCAGCCCTGAGTTCAGGGCGCCGAAGGTGTCCTGGTCGAGCACCAGCCGGTCATGGACCTCGATGATAAAGCCGCCGTCCGACAGCCGCCGCACCGTTTCAGCGAAGCGCTCACCAGCTTCGCCGAAGAGCTTGGGATGGAGCAGACTGTTCATGCGCCAGTGCACGACCCCTTCCTGGCTAGCGGCAGGGCCCGTAGCAAGCCAGAGGGCGAGCGTCAGCCTGCCAAGAGGACGAAGAACTTGGAAAGGACTCGGCATGGCTCCACTCTCACGCCGCGGCGGTTGAAATCCCTCGCCGTTGGCCCTCGAACTTACCACGTTTCAGACCGAGTAGTCTAAGCCGTAACAGGAGTCCCGGGACATCTCGGACGGAAGATGCGTGCAAGAACCCCCATCCCACGGCAAGCGGCAGGGCCCGGCTGAGGCGAAGGTCTGCCAGGGGCTAGGTCGCGGTAATGTCAACGACTGAATGTCCGCTCTTAAAGATCCATTACCCCGAAGCCGCCGGTCTGCTCTCGGCCCGCTCCAGTCATCAACGCGCCGCACAGCGGTCGTGCTGTTCCTTCGAAGCAGTGGCTGCAGGAGGTTCAATACCGGACCTCGCCCGGTCAGGTGCTCATACGAGGCCGGCTTTACGAAGGCCATCCACGATCAGCTCGAAATCGTTGGGATCCTTGTAGGGCAACACTTTGCGGCGATGTTCCAGTGAGTATTGGGAGTTGACGCGAAACACTTCCTGCCACTCGCGACGGGCTTCTTCGAACCGACCCAGATGGCCGTAGCTCGCCGCCAGGAGCACGCGTGAGACGTCGGTGGAAGGGTTACGAACAAGTCGCCGCCTCAGGATCCCAATTGCCTCTTCGTACCTGCGCAACTGGAACATCGCTTGCGCCTGGAAGTGAAGGTACACGTCCGGATAATACGGGTTCAAGGCCATTGCCCTGTCGAAACACCGGAGTGCGTCCTCAGGCTTGCCGGAATAATGCAGTGCGTAACCGAGATTTTCGTGCCCCTCGGCAAGATTTGGCGCAAGAGCGATCAAGCGTTTAGCCGAGCAGATGGCCGCCTCATGCCGTCGCGAATACAATTCGACGATGCCCAGCGCCCAATGTGCGTAAGGATATCGATCGTCGAGCGCCACTGCCCGTGCCGCGAACATTTCCGCTTGTGCCATTGCGTTCGACCACGACGAGCTCCACTGGTTTGCATAGTCCAGTATGTTTGCGAACGCGAGGAACGCGTAGGCGGGAGCGAATTTCGGGTCGAATTCGACGGCGCGCTGCAACAGCTCCCGGCCCTTGATGTTTTCCGCTTTCGTGAACCGCCATAGCTGCTCTCGGCCATGAAGAAAGCAGTCATACGCGTCCAGGTTGCCGGTTTGCTCGGTCGCGAGCCGCTGCTGGTCGCCCTTTGTCAGGTTGAGCGCCAGCGCGTCGACAATTTGCTGCGTAACGTCATCCTGAACGGCAAAGATATCGGTCAGGTTGCGATCGAAGCGCTCCGCCCACAGATGTCCGCCAGTGGTCGCGTCAATAAGCTGCGCGGTGATACGTACCCTGTTGCCGGATTTGCGGACGCTGCCCTCCAGCACGTAATGCACGCCGAGGTTCCGGCCCACCTCCTGAACGTTCACGTTCCTGCCCTTGAAAGTGAAGGACGAATTGCGAGCGATCACAAACAGCTGCGACAGCTTTGAGAGAGCTGTGATGATGTCTTCGGAGATTCCGTCGGCGAAATATTCCTGCTCGGCATCACCGCTCATGTTGGCGAAGGGCAGCACGGCGATCGATAACTGAGGCGGTGCCGCTGTGGAAAGCAGAGCTTCCGAAAGTTCGTGGGTCACAGGCGCCTTTGCGTGAGCCGCGGTGCCGACTCGGAGTGAATAAACCCGGATCGGTTCGGCAATATTCTTGAGCTGGGTGTCGCCGAGATCACTGACCGAAACGTCTAGTCTCGTCTTGACTTGCCGATAGGCGTCTTCGGACAGGCAGATGGTGCCCGGGGCCGCGACACCCTCCAGACGCGAGGCGATGTTGACGCCGTCGCCCATCAGGTCGCCGTCGCTTTCTTCGACCACGTCGCCCAAATGTATCCCAATCCGAAATTCGATGCGGCGGTCCTCGGGCACGCCGGCGTTGCGCTCGACCATGCCATTCTGCACTTCTATGGCGCAGCGCACGGCGTCTACCACACTGCGGAATTCAATCAACGCACCATCGCCTGTGCGCTTGACCATACGACCGTTGTAGACGGCGATGGTCGGGTCGATCAGGTCGCTTCGAAGTGCCCGCAACCGGGCCAACGTACGATCTTCATCCGTGCTCGCCAGCCGGCTGTACCCGACCACATCAGCGGCAAGGATCGCGGCTAGCTTGCGGCTCTCGCTCACGGGCCAATCTCCTCGTATCCACAATAACACGAAGAGGCAGGGAAACATGAAAGTTCGCTGTCCCCAGGGCGGTATCCTGCACTCGCTAGAATTCTACACCCTACGCCGAAGTAAGGGGGGTCATCCGGCGCAGCTGCCTGGCAAGCGACGGCCATCAATGCCCCCCTCAATGCTTCTTGAAATACTGCACCTCGCGTTCGTGCTTCTGCGCAGCCTCGCGGCTGTCAAACGTTCCGAGATTGCGGCGCTTGCCGGTTTTTTCGTCCTTCTTGCGCGAATAGAGGCGGCATTTCCCGTCTTTGAGTTTTCTGATCATCTGTCACTCCCGGAGCCACTGCTTCCCCTTGAGATTGCGCGCGGCTTGTTCGATCGCCGCCCGGTCGTTGCCCAGCCTGTCGATCAGTTCCTGCGCCTGTTCGCCCGATATGCCGGTGCGCACCGCCAGGGCCTCCACCGTCAAGACGTCGGAGCTCGCGACCTCGCGGGTTTCCGGCAGGGCATCGCCTGCCGTCAGCGGCAGGGCTGCCTCCCTGTCGATCTCGGCCTCGGCCCGGTTCCAGTGCCGCTCGGGATCGCCGTGGATCCCGCCTTCGCGTTCCCAGATCTGGTATGCGCGCTCACGGATCTTGTCTTCCCGGTCGTCGCTCATGCTGATTCCTCCTGTGGGTATTCGGATGAACGCCGCGCCAACACGAACGATCCAAGAAATCTGCGTGATCGGCGGTCGCACAGGCGCCATGCACTGCGGCCGCCAGTTCGCCGCTCAGCACCCACCTACTCGCACTGCCGGCGCGGGCCGCCGGAATAGGGCTGGTAGGTGTTGTCTTCCGGCCGATAGGAGCGGTAGCGGCTGAAGCAATATTGCACGTGGTCGGGCGGAAGCCAGGCGCCGCCGGTTTCATCCGCCGGAACATCGCCATCCATCGACCACGTGTCGGTCGCCTCGACATAGCTGGCGCCATCGTCGGCAGGCTGTGCGGCGCGGTCGGCCGCACCGGCATCGAGATAGGGCGAGACGCAGGGACGCTGCTCCCCGCTGTAGGAGATGTAGTGGTCGTCGCTTGGCCTGTAGGAGCGGTAGCGGCTCGCGCACCATTCCACATGGGCGGCGGGCATCGCCTGCTGCTCGTCCCTTGCCGGCATTGCCGGCTTGACGGAGGCGGTAGCGGTGGTGTCGGGCGACGAAGCTGCGGCATCGGCAGGTTTCGCGGCGCGATCAACTGGGGCCTGATCAAATGGGGCCTGATCAGACGGGACCTCTGCTACCTCTGGGACCTCTGGGACCTCTGGGACCTCTAGGACCTCTGCGACCTCCGGGACCTCTGGGACCGCACGGGCGGGAAGGCGCTCAAGATGCTGCGAAGCGGGGTTGACCTTCCGCGGCTCCCTCGGCCACAGTTCGGCAACACTGGAAGTCGGAGCGACCGGCCGCACCGGTTCGGCGGAGAGAATCCACAGGGCGAAAGCCAATCCACTGGCGAAAACCGCCAGCGTCAGCACGAAGCCGCCAAGTACCGCCGATAAAGCTCTCACCTTGCGCTCCTTTGCCCCGTCATCTGTTAAAATGCGAGGCACTGGATCCGGTTCCAACTAGCGCGGCGTGCCAGGCAACTCGGACAGGCGCGGCTCGTGTGCGGGGGCGCAGTCGACCCGGGGCGGACACGGTTTTGTGGTGAATGTTGCGGATGTCGCCGAGGCTGGCTCCTCTCGCAGAACCTGGGTTCCTCGCCCCCACGAACGTGGGGGAGAGGTGGCTCGGCGAAGCCGAGACGGAGAGGGGGAATTTGCGCAGGCTTGCGCCATAAGGTCTTCATCCAGGGAGAGGTTTCCGTGTTTCGAAAGGCCCCCTCTCCGGGCCGCCAGCCGCCCCCACAACACCCCACAGGGCGGGGGGGGGGGCAAAGGTTAAAAGGGGGAGGCCACAACACGAATTGTTGAAAAG
>NZ_JBVVQV010000014.1:27466-184216 GCF_055811235.1 Mesorhizobium sp. WSM4810
TTTTATTTGCCCCTGTTTTTCTATAATATGTAATAATCCCTTTATAGTTTTTCTTTTTCGCAGCACCCCCTCATCCGGCCGCTTCGCGGCCACCTCTCCCCCGCTTGCGGGGGCGAGGAACCAAGGTTTCAGAGGTCGCCGACAATCTCCGTATATGTCCTCAACTCACCGTCCTGCCCGCGAATCCGCCAGGTCTCCCCGTCCCGCGCCTCGACATAGCACGGCCCGAGCGGCACCTTGCCGCCGCCGTCCGGCAGGTCCAGCACGTAGACGGGGTTGCAGATGCCCGACAGGCGCGCCCGCAAGGCGCTGACCAGCGCCCGTCCCTCGGCAATCGTGGTGCGCCGATGCGCCATGCCGCGCGCGAGGTCGCCGTGGTGCAGGTAATAGGGTTTTATGCCGAGGCGGTACATCAGCTCGCGGCACAGTTCCTCCAGCACCTCGACGGTGTCGTTGACGCCTTTCAGCAGGACGCTCTGATTGAGCAGCACGAAGCCGCCCTGCCGCAACGCGCGGCAGGCTTCTTCGGTGGCCGGCGTGATCTCCCGCGCGTGGTTGAAATGGGTGACGACTGTGACCATCAGCCGGCCCTGCAGCGAGCGAACCAGCCCTGACGTGACGCGCGAGGGCAGCGCTACGGGCACGCGGGTGTGGATGCGCAAGAGCCGCACATGCGCAACCGCCTCGATGCGGGCGCGGATTTCTGCCAGCGCCTTGTCCGGCAGCGACAGCGGGTCGCCGCCGGTCAGGATCACCTCGCGGATTTCGGGGTGGGCCTCGATATAGGCGAAGGCCGGCTCCAGCGCCTCGCGCGAAAAACCCCGGCCGATCGAGGTCAGCGACTCCTTGCGAAAGCAGAACCGGCAATAGACCGCGCACTGGTAGGTCGCAAACAGCAGAACCCGGTCGGCATGGCGATGCGTCAATCGCGGCACCGGGCTGAAGGCGTGGTCGGCGATCGGATCGTCGAGCTCGCCTTCCTGCTCGGCCAGCTCTTCGGGCGACGGGATGACCTGCGCCCGGATCGGATCGGCGGGGTCGCTCCAGTCGATCAGGTCGAGATAGGCTTTTGGGATGCGAACCTTGTGGCGCGTGGCCGCGGCTTGAGCCGCCGCGCGCTCGGCTGGCGACAGCGGCAGGGAGTCGAGATCGCGCACCTGCCGCACGCCGGCGCGAACATCGTCCTGCCACGCGGCGTCGTAGGCGTGCTCGTCGTCGGCCGCCATGCTGCTGGCGTCGGGGATGTCGAGGTGTGAGGTCATCGCAGGCTCCTTGAATTCGGGCTGGATACAGCATTGGAGCCGAGGTGCGAACCCTTGCCGGATGCACTCGCGAACGCGCACGGCGCCGAAGCTGCCAATCTCCCCCCTCGTGGGGGAGATGCCCGGCAGGGCAGAGGGGGGCGCGAAGGATCGCCAACCTTGTTCGTTCTGAACGCGCAAAGGACGTTCTAAGCGAATGCGCGTGAGAGCGGATCGGTGAGAGAAGTCGGCGGGACAGCGCCCCCCTCTGTCCTGCCGGACATCTCCCCCACAAGGGGGGAGATTGGCAGCTTCAGCGCCCGCCTGATTTCTCAGCACGCCCATCCGGCTTCATGATGATCTCGCGATGCGGATAGGGGATGTCTATGCCGTTTTCCCTAAAAGTGTCCCACAGCGCCAGCAGCACCCTGCCACGCACGTTGGTCAGGCCTTGCTGAGGGTCGTGGATCCAGAAGCGCAGGACGAAATTGAGCGAGGATTCGCCGAAGTCGGTGAGCCAGCAAACCGGCCGCCGGTCCGCTTCGACCCGGCCGACGCTCATGGCGGCCTTGATCGCCAGTTCACTGACCTTATGCGGGTCGGCGTCGTAAGAGACCCCGAAATTCACGTCGAGCCGCACGAGGTTGTCGCTGAACGACCAGTTGATGACCCTTTGGGTGATGAAGTCCTCGTTCGGGATCAGGTATTCGCGGCCGTCGCGCGTCACCACCGAGACAAACCGCGCCCGCAATTCGCGCACCCAGCCGAAAGTGCCTTCGAGCGAAATGGTGTCGCCCGGCTTGATCGACTTGTCGAGCAGGATGATCATGCCGGAGACGAAATTCGAAACCACCTTTTGCAGCCCGAAAGCCAGGCCGACGCCGACGGCGCCGGAAAATATCGTCAGGGCCGTCAGGTCGAGACCGACGGAAGACAGGGCGATGGCACCCGCCACCAGCACAAGGCCGACCTTTGCGACCTTGCCGACGAGGACGCGGATCGAAGGTGTCAGCTCTTCGGAGATGCGGACGCGCTCGTCGATATACTTGCCGACGACCACCGCAAGCCAAACCGTGGCGATCAGCAGCAGCGCCGCTTTCAGCACCATGAGCGCCGAAAGGCGCACCGCGCCCAAAGGTATTGCGAGGCCTTCCAGGAAAGTCGCGGCGTCGTCATCGATGCCCAGGATGACGAGGGCCGCATAGATCCAGGTCAGCCAGGCGAGAGCCCGCGCGACAAAGCGATTGCGGACGATGCGCGACAGCACCGACGCAAACAGCCACGCAAGCGATAGCGAGAGCGCGATATAGATGAAATGGGTCCGGCTCGGCCAGGTGACGGCGCGCATGAGAACGAGCGCGGCAAGCAGGAAGACCGTGAACAGGATCCAGTCGGTGCGCCGCAACAGGGCAACGACGACCCTCAACAGTCCGGGATGCCCCTTGATCTGGCGTGCCCGGTTCTCCACGAGCGGTTCGATGCGCTGCGCTGCGAGCTTCGCGATGAGGAAGAGCACGACGATGATGGCAGCCTGATAGAAAAACCACGGCGTGACGGCGTAGTCGAACCATCGGCTGGCCCGGGCCAGCGATTCATCGATGGCGTTGCGAAAATCCATTCCCACACGACCGTTATGGACTGGCGACCAGCACAATGTCGCCGGCCTGGTGCAGGGTCAAGCCGGCGCTCTGCGCTTCAGCCCCGCGCGCCCCCGGCGCCTCTTGGCCGGTGCGCTCAACATGTCGGGTATAGCCGCCGCCATAAGAGTGACGCACGCGGCCAGGCAGCGGCCGCCAGAAACAACAACTGATTGGAAACAACCGCTGGAAAATCGCCAACGCGCAACATTGAATCACTGTTACATTAGCTTGCTCTTAAATTAGATTTAGCGTATGTATGCAGGTGGCCGGTGATCTACCCCCCAACCGGTTAGGCTCGGCGCCAGTCCCGCCCCCCTCAGGCCAACGACGCCGGGCCGCTCGGCCTTTATTCTCTCTTTAAGTATCCCTGCTGTTCCTGTCGCGCAGTTGAGAAGTCGACCGATGTCGGCCTCTTCGATATCGATCAAGGGGCCTTCACCGGCGGTGAACACATCGACGACGTCCGCGATCCCCTCAGGTGTCGGCCTTCCCGTCGCCAGCCATGGTCGCTAATCTCGGCTCACGGAAAGGCTGGAGAAGCGGAATGGCGAACGACTTGTCGCCAAGGCTTTTGGCGATCGTCGATGCGCTGCCTTTGCGGCAGGGCATGCGGGTGCTGGAGATCGGCTGCGGACCGGGTGCTGCGGCGCGCGAGATCGCGCGCCGGATTGGCGACGGCGACGTGCTGGCGATCGACCGCTCGGCCAAGGCCATCACGCAGGCCAGGGCCGCCTCGCGCGCCGAGATTGCAGCGGGCCGGCTGAGCCTGCGTCAGGTCGCCATCGAGGATTTCCAGTTGGAGGCGGACGAGAAGCATTTCGACATTGCCGTTGCGGTGCGCGTCGGCGCGTTGGACGGGCGTCATCCCGAGGCAGGGAAAATCGCCCTGCAACGGCTCAAGGCCGCGTTGACGGCGCAAGGCCGACTGTACATCGACGGCGGCGATCCGCTGCGCGAAATTGCGATACACGACTGAGCAGCCGGTGCTTCCTTCCGGAATCGAGCGTTTGGGTCATGGTGAGCGGCAACGCCGCTCTGGGCCTCAGCTCCGCAGCCCCGGCGCCTCCTGCCCGGTTCGCTCGACATACTCCGTATAGCCGCCGCCATAGGTATGAATCCCCTCTGGCGTCAGTTCCAGCACCCGGTTCGACAGCGCCGCCAGAAAATGCCGATCATGCGAGACGAACAGCATGGTGCCCTCATATTGCGAAAGTGCCGTGATCAGCATTTCCTTGGTGGCGATGTCGAGGTGGTTGGTCGGCTCGTCCAGCACCAGCAGGTTGGGCGGGTCGAACAGCATCAGCGCCATCACCAGCCGCGCCTTCTCGCCGCCCGACAGCACCCGGCATTTCTTTTCGATCTCGTCGCCGGAAAAACCGAAGCAGCCGGCAAGCGCCCTGAGCGGCGCCTGGCCTGCCTGCGGAAACGCGTCTTCCAGTGTCTGGAACACGGTGCGTTCGCCCTCCAGCACTTCCATGGCGTGCTGGGCGAAATAGCCCATCCTGACGCTCGGCCCGCGCGCCACCGTGCCGTTGTCCGGCGCGGAGGCGCCGGCGACCAGCTTCAGCAGCGTCGACTTGCCGGCACCGTTGATGCCCATCACGCACCAGCGCTCGCGGCGGCGCACCTGGAAATCCAGCCCCTGATAGATCGGGCGGCTGCCATAGCCCTTGTGGACGTTCTTCAGCGTCACCACGTCCTCGCCGCAGCGCGGCGCCGGCTGGAAATCGAACGACACTTTCTGGCGGCGTTTTGGCGGCTCGACGCGGTCGATCTTCTCCAGCTTCTTCACCCGGCTCTGCACCTGGGCGGCATGTGACGCCCGCGCCTTGAAGCGCTCGATGAAGGCGATCTCCTTGGCCAGCATCGCCTGCTGGCGTTCGAACTGCGCCTGCTGCTGCCGGTCGGCGATAGCACGCTGCTGCTGGTAGAATTCATAGTTGCCGGAGTAAGCGGTCAGCGCGCCGCCATCGATCTCCACCACCTTGTCGACGATGCGGTTCATGAACTCGCGGTCGTGCGAGGTCATCAGCAGCGCGCCGTCATAATTCTTCAGGAACTGTTCCAGCCAGATCAGGCTTTCCAGGTCGAGATGGTTGCTCGGCTCGTCAAGCAGCATGGCGTCGGGCCGCATCAGCAGGATCCTGGCAAGCGCCACGCGCATTTTCCAGCCGCCGGAAAGTTTTCCGACGTCGCCGTCCATCATCTCCTGGCTGAAGCCGAGGCCGTCCAGCACTTCGCGGGCGCGGCCATCCAGCGCATAGCCGTCGAGCTCCTCGAACCGCGCCTGCAGGTCGCCGTAGCGGGCGATGATGGCGTCCATCTCGTCGGCGCGATCGGGATCGCCCATGGCCGCTTCGAGCGCGCCCATCTCAGCCGCCACTTCGCTCACCGGCCCGGCGCCGTCCATCACTTCGGCAACCGCGCTGCGGCCCGCCATGTCGCCGACATCCTGGCTGAAATAACCGATGGTGACGCCGCGATCGACCGAGACCTGGCCCTCGTCGGGCTGCTCCTCGCCGTTGATCATGCGAAACAGCGTCGTCTTGCCGGCGCCGTTGGGGCCGACCAGGCCGACCTTCTCGCCCTTCTGCAGGGAGGCGGAGGCCTCGATGAAGACGATCTGCCGGCCGTTCTGCTTGCTGATGCTTTCCAGTCGAATCATGCTTTTCACGCGCGCCCAAGGGATTTTCCCCGCGCCAATACGCGATAGGCGGCGCCTGCGGAAGCCCGCAAATCACGGGAATAGGACGCCACATTCGAAGTTCGAACTGAATTGGCGGAACCTCAGATAGTGCCGGCAGTTTAGAAAGATGACATCAAACAGCGAAGGAGGACGAGATGAAGACCCTAACCGCTATTTTGCTAGCCACCTCAATGATCGGGCTGACGGCCGGCACGGCAAGCGCTACCTGCCACGACACGACCGCATCGATCGAAGCTCAATCAGGCGTCGCAAAAGACGCAACGCGCGCGCCCCTCGAAACCGACGCGAATACCGGTAACAGGGTAAAGGGCGGCCCGGCCAACAAGACCGGCAACACCATGCCGCTTGCCAACCAGGAAGCCGGCGGCGATAAAAACCTTGCTACCTCGCAGCAGGATGTCGAGGCGCAGCAGGAGGGCGAGAAGACAGCAGCGGCCAAGGCCGACCCCTGCAAGCCGGACTGACGCGAATTGAAAGCCGTTTGCAGACGGCGCGCCGCAGCACAAGGCGAAGCGCGATGGTCATCCGATGCCGCCGGTCACCACGTAGGCGCCGGCGGCGCGTCCGTCTTCAAGACGCACGACAGCGGTGACGATCGAGCCGTACGAGCCGCGCCAGACGCTGTGGATCCTCTCATGCTCGTTGGCCGGCACCACCGCGCGCCCGGTGAAGCGCGCCCCGGTCCGCATGCGAATGGGCTCGCCGTTGACATGGACTTTCACGCTGATCTCGGTCCCGGCCTCGCCATCGATGTCGAGCATGATGGTTATCTCATCCTGATCACCGGCATGGCGCGTCTCGGCGGCAAGCGCGACGGTGAGCGGCGGCGCCTCGCCGGGCCGGCGGGCGGAAGGCCGGGCGAAAAAAACATCGTCGGGAAGTTCCGGCGTGCGCGGCGGGCGGCTGCGGCGCTGGCCAAAACGCTCGAAGTCGCCGGCCAGCCGCAGCAGCCGGGTGTCGTCATAGGCCTTGCCGGCGAAGGTTAGGCCGACCGGCATGCCGATATCGGCCATCGCGCCCATCGGCACGGTGACGGTCGGAATGCCGAGATGGCGCGGCACCAGATTGCCATTGGCGACCCAGGTGCCGTTGCGCCAGGCCAGCACTGCGGAGGCCTCGTTGACATCCGCATCGGCCGGCCCGACATCGGCGACGGCGGGAAACACCACTGCGTCGAGCCGTTGCGCGTCGAGCCAATCCTCGAAATCGATGCGCCGCGTCGCCTCCAGGCCTTTCACGCCGGCCTGCAGCTCGGGAATGGCCAGGAATGGCGTGACGCCGCGCTTGGCCCGCTCGACATATCCCGCCACATCAAAACTGTCCTCATAACGGTCTGGCAGCGTGCCCGGCGGCTGCGGAAAGATTTTTGCGCCGTCGACCGACGCGAGATCGGGAATGGCAGGGTCGGCATTGGCGCGCAGGAAATCGTCCCAGGCGAAGACGCACAGGTCCCAGATCTCGCGCTCGGCGAATCCTTTGGGAATCAGCCCGCGATCGACCATGTTTTTTGCTCCCGGCCGGTCGCGCTCGTAGTTGGAGACGACGGGAAAATCGACCTCGACCACATCTGCGCCGAGCCGCCGCAGATTCGCTGCCGCCTGCTGCCACAGCTCCAGCACCGAGGCGCGGGTCTGGATCGCAATTTTGGCCTCCGTATCGCGGCCGATATACATGCGGGGCACGCCGAGCCGCATGCCTCGCAGCGCTCCCTCCAGCTCGAGGCCGGTGTAGAGTGGCGGCCGTACGTCCGAGCTCTTCGGCAGCGCCACCCAGGGCTGCGCGCGCCAGAAATCGCCCCTTGTGTTCGGGTCGTCGGCGACGATCACGTCGAGCAGTTCGAGCATGTCGGGCACGCTGCGCGTATGCGGCACCACCACGTCCATCGTCGGCACCAGCGGCCAGTTGCCGCGCACCGAAATGACGCCGCGCGACGGCGTGTAGGCGACCAGCGCGTTGTTCGACGCCGGCGCGCGGCCCGACGACCATGTCTCCTCGCCAAGCCCGAAGGCGGCGAAGCTGGCGGCGGTCGCGGTGCCGGAACCATTCGACGAGCCCGACGCGAAGGCGGCGGTCAGGTAATCGGCATTGTAGGGGCTTTCCGCCCGGCCGTAGACGCCGCGCTGCATGCCGCCATTGGCCATCGGCGGCATGTTGGTCAGCCCGATCAGCACCGCGCCGCCGGCCCGCAGCCGCCCGATGGTGAAGGCGTCCTCATTGGCGACGAGATGTTCGAAGGCCGGCGAGCCCGCGGCCACTGTGAGGCCTGATACCTTGTAGCTATCCTTGGCGGTATAGGGGATGCCGTCCAGCGGCCCGAGCGCAGCACCGTTCCTGCGGCGCCAGTCGGACGCGGCCGCCTCCTCGAACATTTTGGGGTTGAGCACCGGAACGGCGTTGAGGGCGATGCCATGGCGGTCGTACCTGGCGATGCGCCTGAGATACGCGCCGACCAGCTCGACGCTGGTGACAGTGCCGGCCTCCAGCGCCCGCCGCAGCTCTGCGATCGACGCCTCGACGATGTGGAGATCGGTCACTTTGGGAAAGCCAAACGTCTGTTATCCGCAACAGTTTCAAATATGATCTTTACCTATAATGTCTTGGTGTCCAACAGACCGTCTTCCTTCATCATATCCAGATAAATCTGGACAGCGGGATGGCCATGGGAAGAAGCCTTGAGCAACCATTTAGCGGCTTCCTTGTAGTCCGGTTGTCCATCGATACCGCGATAATACAGCATCCCAAGACTGGCTTCGGCATCGACATTTCCCGTTTTCGCGGCAGCCAGCCACCAGAACTCAGCAGATTTGTGGTCTCTGGCGATGCCTTCACCATTGGCATAGGCGTATGCCACGAGGAGCTGGGCCTGGATATCTCCCTGCTTTGCGGCCTTGAGCCACCACGAAACCGCGTCCGCCTTGCTTTTGCTAACACCAGCGCCTTTCGAATAGGCGACCCCCAGGTTCAGTTGCGAACTGACGTCTCCCTGATTGGCCGCCTTGAGCCACCAAGACGCTGCGTCCGCATCGCTTTGGGTAACACCGTTGCCGATTGAGTATGCATAGCCAAGCGCGGCTTGTGCCTGGGCGTTGGCGTGTTCGGACGCTTTACGCCACCAGACGGCAGCCTGAGCATGATCCTGTTGAACCCCCCAACCCTGTGAATAGGCTTGGCCAACAGCGAATTGAGCGTTGGGATATCCCTGATCGGCCGCCTTACTGAACCAGGAAAATGCCTTTGCGTCATCCTTGCCCACGCCTTTTCCCAACGCATATGCAGTTCCAACGGCATATTGCGCATCGGCGAGGCCACTGGCCGCGGCTTTCATCCACCATTCGAACGCCCTGCGGTCATCCTTCGCCACCGCCCGGCCTTCTGAATAGAGAACGCCAAGGAAGTGTTGACCATTTGCGTGCCCATTGTCCGCAGCCTTCCGCGCCCACATTAAGGCCAACTGATCGTCTTTTCCGATACCTCTGCCATCATAATAAGCTTGGCTGAGGCCGGACGCACCATCTAGGTTTCCTGCCTCTGCGGTCTTGCGCCAAAAGTCCACTGCCAGCGCGTCATTCCGAGCAACGCCTTGGCCTAACCAATATATCAAACCAATATTGTTCTGCGCATCGGGGTTGCCGGCGTCGGCCACTATCTTCCAGTGGCGGAATGCCTCGGCGTAGTCCTTGTCGAGGAATGCCGCTTGCGCCTTCTGGATGGCCGACCACTGAACGTAATAATTGCGAGCTGGCCAAAACAGCACGACAGCAGCCAACACAAGCAAGACGATGGGAAAGATTCTTCGGCGATGTGGCACGGGCAAAATGGACACAGTTGTGTTCGCCTCAAGCGGCCAGTCTTCACTGCTCACGTTCGCCAATCCATTTGTCGATAGCGGTAATCATTAGCGCACGCCGCCTCTTTCCGAAATATTCGCACCTTGAAAATCTAATCAATCTGGCGCTCCGGCGAAAAGCACCACCCCGTCTCCGCCGCCTGCCGGCCAGTCCCGGATGGTGCGGTCGTAGCCGCCGGTCAGCACTGTGCCGTCAGCGGCGAACGCCACGGCGTAGATCGGTCCGGACCGGCTGTCGAACAGCGCGGTCTCGCTGCCGGTTTCCATGTCCCACAGCCGTGCCGTGCCGTCGAGCGAACCGGACAGCAGCCGCTTGCCGTCGGTCGACAGCGCCAGCGCATAGACCGTGGCCCAATGGCCCTCGAGGCGGCGGACTTCGCGGCCGCTGTCGAGATCCCAGAGCTTGATCGTATAATCGCCGCTGCCGGTGATCAGATGGCGCCCGTCGGCCGTGAACACCACGCCATAGGGGCCGCGCTCATGCCCGTGCCAGCTGCGCAGCTGATTGCCGGTGCCGATGTCCCATAGTTTTAGTGTGCCCTCGGTACTGCCGCTGATCGCGCGTGTGCCGTCGGGCGAGACGGCGACCCCGCTGATCGACCAGTCGTGCCCCGGCATCACATGCAGCACCGAGCCTTTCTCGATATCCCAGACGATAACCCTGCCGGTGTCGTGTCCGCTGACGGCACGTTTGCCGTCCGGGCCGATCGCGAGCTTGTTGACGCCGCCGTTCTGGCCTGACGAGAAGACGTGCAGCACCGCGCCATCGGCGAGCTGGCGCAGCGCGATCTCGCCATCGTCGCCCGCCGTCAGCGCCCGCGCCCCATCGGGCAGGAAAAGCGCGGTACGCGCCATGTCCTTGTGGATGCCGAGGGTGCGGATCAGGCGCTTGCCATCGATATCCCAGAGCTTGATCGTGCGGTCGGTACTGGCGCTCATGATCGAGTGACCGTCGGACGCCACCGCCAGCCAGACGACGGGCTCGCGGTGGCCATCGGGCTGCGTCGGCTGCGGCGGCGGAGCCTGAGGCAGCGGCGCGACGGTCTGCGGTGGCGCAGCCGGGGCTGGAGCAGGCTCCGGCGGTGAGACAGGTGGGGCAAGCGCGACCTCGGATGGCGAGGCAGGAGCCGCTTCCGGTTCCGGGGCCGGTGCGCTGGTGACCTCTTGGCTTTCCGGCGCGCTCGGCACGGTTTGCTCGGCGATCAGGCTTTTGCCGGCGTCCTGTGGCTGCCGCGACCAGGGGCCGAGTTGGTCGGCCACCAGAGCGAGCACGGCGAGGAACGGAACGACGGCAAAGAGCCGCCGCAGGCGTGGTCGTCCGCCGGGTTGCAGTTCGGCGCCCCTGCCGAACAGAGGCGTCTTCGGAGCGAGCGTCGATCGGCCCGGCAACAGGCCGGCCCAGAACAGCAGGGCGGCAAGAGCTGAGAAAACACCCGCGGCGCCGAAAAAAGCCAGGCGCGCGGACGCGAAAGCGTCGCCGGCGCCCTCGCCGCCCAGCGCGAAATACACGCGTGTGAAGCAGAGCATGCCGATCGCCAGCAGCAGCATTGCCAGCAGCCTGTCGACAAACCTGTACATCGGGCTCCCCTCGCGCCGCTGTTCGCTTCGTCCGCAATGATGCAGGTCGGCGCCGGGTTTGTCGATGCCCGGTCAATTCCGAAGAGCGAAACAGCGAGCGCAAAACACGCGCCTGCGCCAAAGCGCTCGATATGGCCTGGCGACACTCTCGGTCGCCGCAATGTTGCCCGGTCGCGCGCTAGAATCGCCTGGCAGGGAACTCAGCACCGAGGCCAAGTGATGGATGATTGGAAACTACCCTGGGACGGCGGCTGCCTGTGCGGTGGGATACGCTTTCGCATAAGTGCGCCGCCCTTGCTGACAATGGCCTGTCATTGCACCGGCTGTCAGAAGCTGAGCGCGAGTGCTTATTCCCTGACTATGGCGGTGCCAAGCAGCGGCTTCACCGTTACGCAAGGCGAGCCCTTGGTCGGCGGCATGCATGGCCCGCACCGGCAACTCTACTGCCCGCATTGCAAGAACTGGATGTTCACCCATCCGCACGGCCTGGACTTCTTCGTCAATGTTCGCGCGACCATGCTGGACGAGCATCATTGGTATGTGCCCTTCGTCGAGGTCTTCACGTCGGAAAGGCTGCCCTGGGCAACGACCGCCGCCAGCCACAGCTTCGCCACCCAACCCGACCTTGAGGGGTATACGCCATTGATCGAGGCCTTCGCCCGCGAAGGCGCGCGACCGGGCTGACCGGTTGCGCATGAAGGATTAAGATTGGCGAAACCGCCGATGACGGCCAATCTCCGCTCTCACCGCAACTCCACCCACACCGGGGCGTGGTCGCTGGCGCCGGGCTCGCCGCGGACGTCGCGGTCGATGCCTGCCCCGGCCAGCCGGCGCGTCAGTTTCTTGGACAGCAATATATGATCCAGCCGCAGGCCGGCGTTGCGCGGCCAGCGGTTGCGGCGATAATCCCAGAATGTGTAGAGCGTCTCCTTCGGGTGTTTTTTGCGCAGCGCATCGGTCCAGCCCTGGTCGAGCAGCGCTGCGAAAGCGGCGCGGCTTTCCGGCTGCACCAGCGCATTGTCGTCATAGGAGCGGGTCGGATAGATGTCGCGCGGCTCGGGCACGATGTTGTAGTCGCCGGCCAGCACCACCGGCAGGCCGGTGTCGAACAGTTCTTCCGCATGCGCGTTCAGGCGTTGGTGCCAGGCAAGTTTGTACTGGAATTTCGGGCCGGGCTGCGGGTTGCCGTTCGGCGCATAGAGGCAGGCGACGACGATGCCGCTGACCGCCGCCTCGATGTAGCGGGCCTGGTTATCGCTGTCGTCGCCGGGCAGCGCCTCGCGGGTCAGAACCGGTTCTGAACCCCGCGCCAGTATGGCGACGCCGTTCCAGGTCGGCTGTCCCACCCAAACCGCGCCATAGCCGGCCGCGGCGAGTGCTGTGCGCGGAAACTGCGTCTGCCTGGCCTTCAGTTCCTGCAGGCAGACGATGTCGGGCTTGGCGACAGTCAGCCAGGCGAGCAGGTTCTGCAGCCGGCCGTTGATGTTGTTGACGTTGAAGGTGGCGATCTTCATTGGCCTGCTTCAGCGCACGATGCGCTCGGTCCACGCCTTCACCGCATCGGCTAGTGTCTTCAGATGATCGGCGGCCGAAAAACCGGAGATGCTCTTGCGCGGCTTCAAATCGTGGTCTCCATCTTCCAGCCACCGCATTTCGATGGTGTCGGAAAGGTCATAGGTCGCGACCTCGTCCCTGGTCCCGAATTCGTCGCGTGTGCCCTGAAAAATCAATGTCGGCGTCTTGAGACCGGCGAGGTGTTTTGTCCGAAGCTGCGTCGGTTTCGCCGGCGGATGGAAGGGATAGCCGAGGCAAAGCAGCCCTGAAATGTCGCCCTTCGAAAACACCTCGTCGGCGATCATCGAAGCGACGCGGCCGCCCATCGACTTGCCGCCGATGATGAGCGGCCCGTTCACGCCCTTCGCCCTGAGGTCGGCGATCGCCTTGATGTATTCCGGGTTCACCGTCTCGGCGCGCGGCGGCGGCTTGCGGTGGCCGTAGCGGCGGGCCGCCATGTAGTGGAATTCAAAGCGCGCAACGCGGAACCCGGCTTCGGCCAGCGCTTTTGCCGTGGCATTCATCGAGGCAGAATCCATCGGCGCGCCGGCGCCATGGGCGAGCAGGATGGTGATGGGAGCGGTGTCTGGGCCGTCGTAGAGGAAGGTGGTCATGGGGCGGCCCACTTATCCCACTTATAGAGGCCGCGTTCCGTCCCACCCCCCTCTGGCCTGCCGGCCATCTCCCCCTCAAGGGGGGAGATTAGCAGCTTCGTCTCCCCGCCCACTCCCCAACGGTGGTAGTTGGCGAAACCGTCGGTGACAGCCAATCTCCCCCCTTGAGGGGGAGATGTCCGGCAGGACAGAGGGGGGTGTTCAAGCGCGACCAAACGAGCCCTCACCCCGCCGATTTGTGCGCCAGCTGCAAATCGATGAACTGAATACCCTTGGCCGCCATCCGCGCCCATTCGGAGCCGGCGTCGAGCTCGAGATAGCGCGCCCAGTTCCGCCGCGCCTCGGCGAGGTTGCCGGCGTCGAACTCCAGCCTTGCCAGGTTGAACACCGCATCGGCATAGTTTTGGTCGAGCGCTATCGCCTTCTGCAGATTCCGGCGCGCCGAGGCCTCGCGACCCTCATCGCTCATCAGCCCGGCCAGATTGAACCAGGCCTCGACAAAGCCGGGGTCACACTTGATGGCGCGGGCATAGTCGTGCGCCGCCTCGGGCGCGCGTCCAGCGGCGCGCAGGCAGTTGGCGCGGTTGAAGGCGGCGATCGCATCGCTCGGATCGATGGCAAGGCAGCGCTGGTAGAGTGCAGCCGCCTGTTCGTGGTCTTCAGCCTCTTCCGCGGCTTCAGCATCGGCGAACAGTTCTTCCAGCGTGTCATCGTCAGGCGTTCCCAGATCGAACAGCAGCTGGCCGTCGAGTTCGCTCTGGCCGCCCTCGAGATAGATCTGATCGGCGCGCCCGTGCTGCGAGCCGACATTCAGCGACTTGGCGGTCAGCGAAGCGACCGGACCGCAGCGGTGCACCGAGCGCGCGATCGCCCCCCACGAGGCGCCGCCGGCGACCAGCCCGGCATATTTGCGGGCCAGGATCAAATCGCGAAACGAATAGGGTTCGCAATCATGCTCAAAGGCATCGAAAAGCGACAACAGGTCGAGGTCGGATGCGGCCAATCGCGATTGATCGAGAAGCGACTGCCGCGACAACGCCGAGGCCTCTGGCGCCTTGATCAGCCCGAGCAGGCGCAAAAAACCGTTTTCGCTGATCAGCTTGCGCCCGGCCGCACGCTCGGCGGCGACGCGGCGCTCGATCTCGGCATCCCCGGCCTTGGCCAGAAGTTTGCGGCCGAACACGACATGGCTGGTGCGCCTGTTGACGCCGCGTCGCAACTGGCCCTGCCGGCGCTCGACTTCACGCGCCGCCAGCCTCAGCGGGAACGCCGCCAGCGCGCCGATCGCGCCGAAGACGCTGCCGGAAATCATACCGGTGGGCGCTGTCACCCTTTGCTCTTGCCGACGGCCTTGAGCAGATTGGCCTTGAGCGGATTTTCCTTGGCCGCGCCGGCGCCGCCCCTGGCGGATTTCGTTGCCGGTTTCGCCGCTTCATCGGCCTTGCTCTTGCTCTTGGCCGGCGGCTTGGCCGATTGCGACAGGCTGGCCTTCAGCGCATCCATCAGGTTGATCACGTTGCCGCGCTCGGGCGCGGCCGCAATGATCGGCTTGTGACCCTTGAGCTTCTCGCGGATCATCGCCATCAGCGCGATCTCATAGCGATCCTCATAGTTCTTCGGATCGAAGGTGGTTTCCTTCTGCTTGATCAGCGCTTCGGCAAGCTGCAGCATTTCCGGGTCGGGCTTGCCGGCCGGGATATTGCCGAAATATTCAGCCGTGCCGCGCACTTCGTTCGGGTTCCTCAAGGTGCAGACGAACATGCCGTTCTCGCGCGCCCCGATCGTCACCACGCGCTCGCGGCTGGACAGCACCAGCCGTGCGATCGCCAGCTTGCCGGATTTGCGCATGGCTTCGCGCAGCACCGCGAAAGTTTCCTCGGCCATCGCGCCATCCGGCGCCAGATAGTAGGGGGCGTCCTGGTAGATGACGTCGACCGAATGCTCGTCGACAAAAGCCTCGATGTTCATCGTGTGGTTGGATTCGATGCGCACCGCCTCGAGGTCGGTATCTTCGATGATAATATACTGCTTGTCCTCGTATTCGTAGCCCTTGACCAGATCCGAGCGCTCGACCAGTCCGAGCTCGGGGTCGACCGGCTTCATGTTGATGCGGTTGTGGGTGTCCTTGTGCAGCTGGTTGAAACTGATGCGCTCACTGGCACTCGTCGCCGGATACAGCCGGACCGGACAGCTGACGAGACTGAGCTTGAGGTAACCTTTCCAACTTGCCCTGGGCGCCATGAAACTCTCCTACGCGGCCGTGCACTGTCGAACTGTTCGCAGCGCTTCGTCCAAAGGACGAACGACGCTGCGCAAAACCTACATCGCCCTCACAATACCGGCAAATCCCTAGCGAAATCTTCCATGTCGGCCCAGGGGTCGCCGGAGGTGGCCAGAAGGCCCGGCAGTGAAGAATAATTCAAATCTTCCGGAGCGTCGATGGATTCCAGATCGGACCAGCTCACCGGCGTCGAGGCCGGCAGGTTTGTGCGGGCGCGCAGCGAGTAAGGTGCCGCCGATGTGTGGCCGCGCGCGTTGCGATGAAAGTCGATGAAGATGCGCCGCTTGCGGTTGTCCTTGCCCATCGTGGTGGTGAAGGTGTCGGGCGCCGTGGCGGCCAATGCCGAGGAGATGGCGCTGGTCGCCTGGTGCAGCTTTTTCCAGTTCTGTTTTTGCGTCACCGGCACTGAGATGTGGATGCCCTTGCCGCCCGAGGTTTTGGCAAACGGCACCAGCCCCATCGCCTCCAGTTCGGCGCGGATATGCACCGCCGCCTCGACCACCTCGCGCCAGCTAACCCCCTCGCCGGGATCGAGGTCGAAGACGATCAGGTCGGGTTTGTCGAGCCGAGTGCGATGGGTGCCCCAGGTGTGGAACTCGACGACGCCGAACTGCGCCAGCGCCAGATAGCCCTTGGCGTCCTCGACCGACAGGTAGGATTTGGTCTCGCCCTCGGAATTGGTCGCCTCGAAAGTCGCCACCGATTTCGGCATGCCGGTGAAGGCATGGCGCTGGAAGAAACAGTCCTGCGGCTTGCCGGTCGGGCAGCGCACCAGCGACACCGGGCGGCCCAAAATATGCGGCAGCATGAAGTCGCCGACCAGCGCGTAATAGACGGCGATATCGAGCTTGGTCGGTCCGGTTCTGCCGAACAGCCGCCGCGTCGGGTTGGTCACCCATATCGTGGCGAGGTCGGCCTCGGCGATCAGCCGCTTGCGCCTGGCCGATACAGGCGTCGACAGGCCGACGTCGCGCAGTCCGCGGAACACGGCATGGCGCAGCGCATTGTCGGTGGTCCGGTTGGCATAGTGGATATGGGCCGAAAGCAGCGGCCGCACCCAGTTCATCTCGCGCATGATCTCGCGTGGAACGCCTTCGGGTGCAGACGCGCCGGCGCGCAGCGGCTCCAGCCGGGCCAGCAACGCGGTGGCGGTGGCGGCGTCGAAGCCGGTGCCGACCTTGCCGCGATAGTGCAGCTCGCCATCCTCGAATTCGCCGAGCCCGAGTGCGGCCAGCCCCTCGGCTGCAGCGGAGGTGGTGTAGCCGGCGATGACGAAATCGCCGGTCTTCAGCGCCTTGGTCTTGGTCCACGTCTTGGTGCGGCCGCTCTGGTAGATCGCCGTGGCGCGCTTGGAGACGATGCCTTCCAGCCCCATCTCGGAGGCCTGGTCGTAGAGCGCCTGGCCATCGCCTTCGACATGGTCCGAGAACTGGATGGCGGAGTTGGCGCCCAGGCCGGACAGCAATTGCGACATCAGCGCCTTGCGCCGGCCGAGCGGTGCTTTTGTCAGGTCCCAGCCGTCGAGATACAACAGGTCGAAGGCATAGAAGTGGAGCTTGTTGCCGGCGCCTTGCGCCAATGCCTCCTGCAGCAGCGCGAAGCGGCTGACGCCCCTGGCGTCGAGCGCAACGACCTCGCCGTCGATGATTGCATCGCGGCAGGGCAGCCTGGCAAAGGCGAGCGGCAGGTCGCCATAGCGCCTGGTCCAGTCGAGGCCGGCGCGGGTGATCAATTTGACCGCGCCGTCGGCCAGATGTGCCATGGTGCGGTAGCCGTCGAATTTTATTTCGTGCAGCCAGATTTCGCGCGTTTTTTCGGCAGGGCTTTCGCCGCCCGGCGGCTTCGGAACCTGCGTGGCCAGCTGCGGCTCGATCCGGGAAGGCAGCGGCGCCTTGACCGCACCCGGCAGCGCACCGGGTTTCAATGCCACCGGTTTCGCAGGCCTTGCGGCAGGCTTTGCCACCAACTCCTCGATGCGACGGCCGGATTTGACGCTTTCCGGCCGGGCTTCCAGTATGTCGAGCCTGGCGTCGGCGGCGAGGTCGCGCTCCTTGAACAGCAGCCAGTTCTTTTTGCCCTCATCCTCGCCGGGCTTCGGTTTCAGCCTGGTCAGCATCCAGCCGCCATTCAGCTTCTCGCCGGCGAGACGAAATTTGAACGAGCCGGTGCGCAAGCTCTTTTCGACATCGTCCATCGGCGCCCAGACACCGGTGTCCCAGACGATCATCGGCCCGCCGCCATATTCGCCCTCGGGAATGACGCCTTCGAAGTCGATATATTCAAGCGGATGGTCCTCGGTCTCGACCGCCAGCCGCTTGTCGGCCGGATTGAGCGACGGGCCGCGAGGCACCGCCCAGCTCTTCAGCACATCGCCGACCTGCAGGCGAAGATCGTAATGGTCGGCAGTAGCATGATGCTTGTGGACGACGAAGCGATTGCCTTCTGCGGCAACCGGCCCGCCGGCGGGCTCCGGCGTCTTGCTGAATTCGCGCTTGGCGCGATAGGCCTTGAGTTTTGAAGGAGCTGGCATGTCAAAGATCGAAGCGCGCGGCAGTCAGCAACCAGCGTCTCATTCCTTCGCGCCCCCCTCTGTCCTGCCGGACATCTCCCCCACGAGGGGGGAGATTGGATGTCACGAATGCTTTCGCCAATCTCCGACGTCGCAAAGAGGGCGCCAACAGTGACGCTGCCGATCTCCCCCCGTGTGGGGGAGATGTCCGGCAGGACAGAGGGGGGCGCTGTCCCGCCAGCATCAAAATTCCACCGCAGCGGCGCTCACGCAGCTCAATCGTCGGTGGCCGGCGTCAATTCGAGCTCGGCAGGCGACAGACCCTGCTGGAGCTGGCTCAGCCGGAATTCGTCGACCCAATAAGCCTCGCCGTCGACGAGGACACGCGCCTTGTAGGCGCCGGCGGAAAAGCTCTGTGCGGTGATGTAGACCTTGTGGCGGCCGAGCGCCCTGCGCACTGCAGCGCGCTTGGAATTCTGGCTGGTGACGGAACTGGCCATGGACTGCTCATACACACGCCGCCGCAGGAGAAGACGGCTGGCATAAGGATGGCCGAGACAGACGGTTGTGTCAATTTTTCAACTTGCCTACGGCAGCTTCGCCAGCTCGGCAGCGTGGCGGATGGCAAGCAAGGCGTCCCGGTTGGCCACCGGATAGCCTGCGATGAAGCGTTCGACCGAAAAGCCTGGAAATTCGGCTCTCAAGCGGGCCGCGGCGCGCGCCGCCTCGCCGGTCTCGCCCATGGCCGCATGCGAAAGCGCCAGGAACATCAGCACGTCCGGCGACTCCGGCGAACTCCTGCGGAGCGCCGCGACAGCTTCCCGATGCCTGCCGGCGGCAAACAGGATGCGGCCTTGCATGCCGAAATACCAGGGCGGGGCCAATGGATTGAGGCGCATGGCACGCTCGATGAGCGGGATCGCCTCGGCTGGATCACCGGCGACAAGCGCTTTGCTGCCGGCCAGCAGCGCCAGTATGCCGGCGTGGTTGGAGCCGTATTCGAGAGCGCGCCGGTGCGCGCGCTCCGCTCCTTCGAGATCGCCAAGGCATGCCCTGACATTGCCAAGGCATGCGTGAGCGCAGCTGTCCGTCGGGTCGAGACGCAAGGCGTTTTCGGCCGTGATCCACCCGTTCTCGATCGACGTCAGCACGTCGTCGCCAAAGCCGTTACAGGCCTCGATCGAATAGGCGTAGGCGAGTTCGGCCCAGCAGTTTGCGAAGGTAGGATCAAGCTCCAGCGCGCGCGAAAACAAGCGGATCGCCTCGGCATTGCTGGCGCGGCTGAACATGGTGTGCTGTTCGAGGGCAAGCAGATAAAAATCATAGGCCCGCAAGCTGGCCAGCGGCTTGCGGCGAACCGCGTTGCGGCCGACCGTGGCCAGCGTTCCATAACTGCCGGCGAACACATTGATGATGCTTTCGGTCAGGCTGTCCTGCAGCGCGAAAATGTCCTCGGCCGGGCGATCGTAGCGCTCCCTCCACAGGTCGACGCCGCTACGGGCATCGGCAAGCTCTATCGTCAAGCGAATCCTCTGGTCGTCCGCACGCAACTGGCCCGATACGAAATAGGTGGCGCCGAGCGCCTTGCCGTCCGCCGCGAAATCGGCCGGCTTGCTGCCCAGCGATTTCATCGTGTGGAAGGCGATGACAGGCAGGCCCGCGTATCGCGCCAGGTTGATGGTGATGTCTGACGACAGGCCGTCGGCAAAGCGGTTCCAGCGCTCTTCGGAATTCAGGCATTCAATCGGAAATATGGCGAGCACCGGCGGAGCGTCCGACGGGGGTGACTGCCCGCCCGGCCGAGCGCCGGAAGCGCCGGCAAAATACGCCGCGAGTCCGATCTTGGTGCGCACGCCAAGTTTTTCGTAGATGGCCGCAAGGTGGGTGCGAACAGTGGTCGGGGCAATGAAAAGTGCATTGCCGATTTCGCGATAGGTCATGCCGGTTGCGAATTTTTCCGCGACCGCGCGCTCGCGACCCGACAAGGCATCGAGCGTCTGCGCTTTCGAAGCGTCATTGACCGTCATGGTGGAACCCGTCCCAGGACAGAATACTACAAATGCAGGAGGCCGAATACTGCATCTGCCCGATCCCGTCGCAGGCGCACAAATTGCAAGGTCGTTTGCCGCAAAAAGCGGCAATCCGGGGGAGGTTTCCATGCGTCCTGTTTCGATAATGCTGGCATGCACGATCTTGAGTTTTTCCGCCGCCCAGTCGCCGTCGTTCGCAAGAGGATGCAGGCAGGTGCTGGAATCGGATGTGAAAATCACGAGCATGCGCCTCTATGCCGACATCCTGGCCAATGCCGCCCGCAACGGCTGGGACTACACGCCTGAATCGATCGTCAGCGGCTCAAAGCGGCATTTCGAGGAGATGAAGCTCCAGTTGAATGACGCCGGCTATGAGATCATGCCCGTCGGCGTCCGCCTGTATTGCAAGCGGTGGGACAAGCTCGCCGCCCGCTAGCAACCAGCGATCCGCCCTTTGCGGCGCAAGCTTTGCCGAGACATCGATATGTCGAAGGTGCAGGCCAACTGTCTGCTTCTGCTTGCCGCTGCCTTTTGGGGCTTCGGCAATGTTGCGCAGAAGACTGTGCTGGATCATCTCGATCCGCTCAGCGCCGTGGGCATGCGCTGCCTGATCGCGGGGCTCATGGTCGCGCCGCTGACGGGGCTCGAATGGGGAACGAAATCCGGGCCAGGCTACTGGATCAGCCTCGCCAAAGTCAGCGCTCTGTTCTCGATATCCATCATCATCCAGCAGGTCTCCTATCTCGACACGTCGGTTACCAATGCGAGTTTCCTGGTGAGCACCGCAACGGTGATGACACCGCTTGCGGCCTGGTTGCTGATTGGCGAGCGCCCGACTGCTGTCGGCGGGCTTGCGGCTGCCATGACATTGGCCGGTGTCCTGCTGCTGTCCGGAGGCTTGATCACCAGCTTCAGCCAGGGCGATCTCGCTGCGACACTTTCGGCCGCGTGCTACGCGCTGTGGATGGTGGAGCTTGGTCGCCACATGCAGACCCACGGCGCGCCGATCGCAGCGGCTGCCGCGCAATTTCTCGGCGCCGCCGTGATCACGCTGCCGCTCGGCGCCCTTTTGGGTAATCTGTCGCTGGCCGCCATCAGCGATGCCGCCCCGGAACTCGCCGTGCTCGGCATCTTCTCGACAGGGGCCGCCTTCGGCATGCAGACGATCGCTCAACGCTTCACCTCGGCCAGCCATGCCGCGGTGATCGTCAGCGCAGAGAGCGTGTTCGGAGCGGTTGGTGCCGCCATATTTCTGGGCGAGCGTCTGTCGCCGACCGGAGCAGCCGGTGCTGCGGTCATATTTGGATCAATCACGTTGCTGTCGCTGACAACCGATAAAATCAGCAAGCCGGCGGTGGCAGACTGAGAGATTGTGAGACCAGGCGCTGCGGCTCCATTCGATTTCAGCACAATATCAGCATCCGTTCAGGACGCGGATGCCTTGTCGCGGCGATGCTCCCGGGAGACAAACCCGATGAGCGACCATGACAATCGCCCTGACAGAAGACCTCCTCGCCAGGATCGATCGCAAGATCGAAGACGCCGGCCCGGCGCCTGGACTGCGCAATCTGGAGGATCGCGACTATGTCGGCATTCGCAAGCAACTGCTTGCGGGACGCCCGCGTGACGTCTGGGTTTTCGCCTACGGCTCCCTGCTGTGGAACCCTTGCTTCGAATTCGTCGAGGAGCGACCGGCAACCGTGCATGGCTGGCATCGGCGATTTTCGCTGTGGCTGACCCGCTGGCGCGGCACGCGCGAGCGGCCCGGGCTGATGCTTGCGCTCGACCGCGGCGGCAGCTGCCGCGGTGTCGTCTATCGTCTCCCCGACCTTGATATCGACGCGGCAATCGACCGGCTGCTGCGCCGGGAGATGAGCGCCAACCCGCCGACCAACATTCCGCGCTGGGTTTCGGTTCGAGGCGCGGCTGGGAATTTGCGGGCCATCGCCTTCGTCGCCGACCGGAGTGGCCCCGCCTATGCAGCAGACCTGCCCGAGCAGACCACAGTGGAAATCCTGTCGCTCGCCGCGGGCCACATCGGAAGTTGCGCCGACTATCTGCGCCGGACCGTCGTTCAGCTTGAAGCCCGCAACATCCGCGACGCCACGCTATGGCGGCTGCAAGGCAAGGTCGCCGCCTACCTCGGATCATTGCAATCCGGCACGCCCTTGCCGGCACCAACCGTGGAGATCGATTATGCATGCGAAGGCTGAAGGACCATTCTCCCCGTCGGTTCTGGCACGGGAAGCCGTGCACCGGATCCTGTCGACGGGCAACGTTGAATTCTGTGGCGGCGAAACGGCCCAGATGCTGCACTATCTCGACCGACTGATGCCGAGTGAGACAGCCAGGATTCCTGCCGAAACGATTCCTGCTGAAACGAGGCCGCGCCTGTGGCAGCGCCTTTCCCGCATCTTTCGGGCTTGACCTTACCGGCTTATGCGGCTCCGATGATCGTTGCGCAATCAGGCGCAGCGGTGGTGCAGGAGCTTGGCACACCAGGTCGGCAGCTCGGTTCTCGATCTCGACCGCGGCACATTGCGGCGTGACGGCGAGATCGTGCCGGTGCGGCCAAAGACCTTCGAGCTGCTGGCCTTCCTGGTGCGCAATCCCGGCCGTGTGCTGAGCAAGGACGAACTGTTCCAAGCGGTCTGGCCCAACACCATCGTGACAGAGGATTCGCTCACGCAATGCATTCGCGATGTGCGCAAATGCATAGGCGACGAGACGCAGTCGCTGGTTCGCACCGTGCCCCGGCGCGGCTACATGTTCCAGGCTGCCGACGATCTGTCCGCTTCGCTGCCGCCGGCCAGCGCTGCGGTTCAGATTGAACGAGCGCCCGAGCCGATGGTCGCCATCCTGCCGTTTCGCGTTAACATTGACGATGCGACGGCAAAGCCGCTCTTCGACGGCGCGGTCGAGGAGATTATCAACGCGCTTTCCTACTTCAAGACCATCGCGGTGCTGGCGCGCCATTCGGCCTTCGCGCTTGCCGAACATTCCGACCAGGACATCTGGGCGACTGCTGAGCGTCTCGGCGCCGACTATGTTGCGGAAGGCAGCGTCGAGAGCGCTGAGGATGGTTACAGCACGCATGTCGTGCTGTCCGAGACATCGTCCGGCCGGCGCATCTGGGCGCAGGCATTTTCGTTCAGGACCAGCGATATCTTCGTCTTTCAAAGGATGGTGGCGCAACGGATCGCGACCGCGCTGGTTGCCAACATCGAGAGCGCGGCGATGCGGCGCATGTCCCCCGCGCCCGCCGCCAACATTGAGGCCTACGTCCATATCCTGCGCGGCATGGCACTGCTGCGCAGCTATGGCGAGGGTGTCAACCAGCAGGCCCGCGAACATTTGCTGAAGGCGCTCGAACGCGATCCGGATTCGGGGCTCGCTCACGCCTATCTCGCCTTGGCGGACACAATCATAGGCGGCTATGGCGGTGCGCCCCGCGCCTTGCTCGATCAGGCTCGGGACCGGGCCTTGCACGCCACTGCACTCAGCCCGGACGAGGCACGCTGCCATCGCATCCTGGCGTTGATCCTCCTCTACCTGGCCGAATTCGACGCCGCCGCACGCCATTTCGCGCGCGCGTTGGATCTGAACCCCTATGATGCCGACACGTTGGCCCAGACGGGCTTCTTCGAGGTCATACGCGGCCATGGCGAGGCCGGCCTGGTGCTGCTGGACCAGGCGATCCAACTCAATCCGATGCATCCCGCCTGGTATTATTACGACCGGGGTGAGGCCCTGCTTGTCGTTGGCCGCTACCCGGAAGCGGCCGCGTCTTTTTCCTGCCTTCCGCGAAAAAGTGCCTGGCAATGGTCGCGGCTGGCGGCTTGTCACGCGCTTGACGGCAATATCGACAAGGCAAGGGCCTGCACCAGGGAGGGCCGTCGCCTAAACCCCGGGCTGACCGTGCAGGAAATCATGGCGGACCTTCATATGATGCGCTCGGAAGATCGGGAGCGGATACGATCCGGTCTCGAGTTGGCCGGATGGGATGAAGCGCAATTGCCGACAACACCATGAGCAGCATCGGAGCGTTGGGCGCGTGACGCGGCCCTGTGTCGGATCCGCGCGTTCTTGCGCAAATCTCCGGCCTTGGCTAGCATCCGCCCGCCGGCGCCGAGCGGAGGAGAACGTCGCGGTGGACCGGCTGGAGCGCCGTTGCGTCCCCTTGGGCGCTCAAAGGACACTCCATTTCTGGATCGACGCAGGAATTTTCGGAAAACCGGAACCGGTTTTCGGGTTCATGCGCTCATGTGGGAGGAGACTAAATTGATCAACAGACGTGAATTCCTGCTGTCGTCCGTGGCGATGGGCACGATGGCGCTGGCCGCTCCGCAACTGGCTTTCGCCCAGGACAAGCTGACCATCCTTGGTTCGGTGCCGAGCCTCGGCTTTCCGTTCTTCGTGCACATGCTGAACCAGATCAAGGCGGAAGCGCAGGCGCAGGGCGTCAATCTTGTCGAAAGCGACGGCCAGAACTCGGCGCCCAAGCAGACCGCCGATATCGAGGCAGCGCTCGTGCAGAAGGTCAACGCCATCGTCATCTCGCCACTCGACGTCAACGCGCTGGCCCCGGCCATCGAGCAAGCGATCCAGGCCGGCGTCCCCGTCGTCACCATCGACCGCCGCGTCGACGGGGTCGAAGGCATCCTCGCCCATGTCGGCGCCGACAACGTCAAGGGCGGCGAGGCCGAAGCGCAGGCCATGGTGGCGGCTTTCCCGAACGGCGCCAAGATCTTCCATCTGCAGGGCCAGCCCGGTGCCGGGCCGGCGATCGACCGCAACAAGGGCGTGCACAACGTCCTCGATCCGATGAAGGACAAGTACCAGATCATCTTCGAGCAGACCGCCAATTTCGCCCGCGCCGAGGCGCTCTCGGTCACCGAGGCCGGCCTTGCCGCCAACGGCAAGCCCGACGCGATCATCTGCGCCAATGACGACATGGCGCTGGGCGCGGTTGAAGCCTGCGCGGCGCGCAACTTCACCGACGTCAAGATCTACGGCTTCGATGCACTTCCCGAAGCGCTGGTCGCCGTGCGCGACGGCAAGCTGGCCGGCACGGTCGAACAGTTCCCCGGCGAGCAGTCGCGCACCGCCGTGCAGATCGCCGTCGCCTATGCCAGGGACAAGACCGAGCCGAAGGAAAAGCTCGTGCTGCTGACGCCGATCGTCATCGGCAAGGACAATCTCGACAAGGCGGAAAGGCTGGGCGAGACGAAGTAGGCCAATTGGCGAGGCCGGTGGGACAGCACCCCCCCTCTGGCCGGCAGGACAGAGGGGGGTGTTCAAGCGCGGCGTGAACAACTGCATCGAGGGAAAAGCTTTGCCAGCCGAAGCCACTGCGTCGCCCAATACCCCCCTCCTCGCCGTCGAGGGCGTGACCAAGCGCTTTGCCGGCGTCACCGCGCTGAGCGATGTCTCGCTCGAGGTTCGGCCCGGCGAAATCCTCGGCCTGCTCGGCGAGAACGGCGCCGGCAAGTCGACGCTGCTCAAGATCCTGTCCGGCGTGATGCCGCCGTCCAGCGGCCGCATCGTCTTCGACGGCGTCGAATTCAATCCGCACAATCCGCAGGATGCCAAGCGCCTCGGCATCGTCACCATCTACCAGGAACTGAGCCTGATCCCGACGCTGACCGTGGCGGAGAATATTTTTATCGGCCGCGCGCCGCTCGGGCGCTTCGGCCTGGTCAGCTGGCGGAAGATGGAGGTAGACTCGCGCGCGATCATCGCCCGCGTCGGCCTCGACCTCGACCCGGCGACGCCGGTGTCGGCGCTGTCGGTGGCGGAGCAGCAGCTGGTCGAGATCGCCCGCGCGCTGTCGCTGAAGAGCCGGCTCATCATCATGGACGAGCCGACCTCGGCGCTGACCGAAACCGAAGTGCAAAAACTGATGTCGATCATGGGCCGGCTGCGCAAGGACGGCGTCGCCATCATGTTCGTCACCCACAGGCTGGAAGAGGCCTCTGCGATCTGCGACCGCATGACGGTGCTGCGCGACGGCAGGCTGGCCGGCCATCTCGACCGCGATGGCGGGCCGATCAAGCTGCCGAAAATCATCGAAAAAATGGTCGGCCGCGCCGCGTCCGAGCTTTATGCCAGGCCGACGCTGCGCGACGTCGCCGGCGACGTCAGGCTTTCCGTGCGCGGCCTGCGCACGGTGCGCGATCCGCAGGCGCCGCACGCCATCGTGCTCGAAGGTATCGATCTCGACCTCAAGGCGGGCGAGATCCTCGGCGTCGCCGGCCTCGTCGGCTCCGGCCGCACCGAGCTTGCCCGCGCCATCTTCGGCGCCGACCGCATCGCCGCCGGCACCATCACCCTCGACGGCAAGACGATCGCGCCTGAAACACCCGCCGACGCCATCGCCCTCGGCATCGGCCTGGTGCCGGAAGACCGCAAGCATCAGGCGATCTTCGCCGCGCTCGGCATCCTCACCAACTTTTCCGTCGCAGCGCTCGGCCGCTACTCCAACGCTCTCGGCTTCATGGCCGAGCGCCGCGAGCGCCAGGCGCTGGCGAGCTACAGAAAAACGTTGTCGATCCGCATGGCCTCGCCCGAGCAGCCCATCGAAGGGCTGTCCGGCGGCAACCAGCAGAAGGTCATCCTCGCCCGCTGGCTGGCGCGCGACCCCAAGGTGCTGATCGTCGACGAGCCGACGCGCGGCGTCGATGTCGGCGCCAAGGCCGAGGTGCACCAGATCCTGGTGCAGCTCGCCGGGCGCGGCATCGCCATCATGATGATCTCGTCGGAATTGCCCGAAGTGCTTGCGGTGTCGGACAGGATCGTCACCATGCGGCGCGGCCGCATCACCGGCGAGATGCCAGGCATCGAGGCGACCGAGGAAAAACTGATGGAACTGATGGCGCTCGATCAAACGCAGGAAGCGACGCAATGACCAGCACGACCGAACAGAGCCAGCGCGGCGGCATCAATGTCGCGCGCCTGCTGATGAGCTTCGGCCCGCTGATGTTCCTGGCGCTGCTGATCGTCGTCTTCACCGTGCTGAAGCCGAGCTTCATCGACCCGATCAACATCTTCAACATCATGCGGCAGATCTCGATCACCGGGCTGATCGCGCTCGGCATGACCTTCGTCATCCTCACCGCCGGCATTGACCTGTCGGTCGGCTCGCTGCTGGCTTTCTGCGGCATGGTCGCGGCGGTGGTGGCCAAGGGCGGCACCGCCAACACGCTGTCGCTGTCGACGTCCGGCGCACAAGGCTATGGCTGGTTCGCAGCCCTTCTGGCCGCCGTCGTCGTCGGCGCCCTGGCCGGCGGCGTCCAGGGCTTTGCCATCACCCGGCTGAAAGTGCCACCCTTCGTCGTTACGCTCGGCGGCCTCACCGTGTTTCGCGGCCTGACGCTGACGATCTCCAATGGCGGCCCGATCTCCGGCTTCGACGCTTCGATGCGCTGGTTCGGCACCGGGCTAATCGGCCCGGTGCCGGTGCCGGCGATCATTTTCGCTGCGGCGGCCATCCTCTGCCACATTGTCCTGCGCTACACGCGCTACGGCCGCGCCGTCTACGCCGTCGGTGGCAATGCCGAGGCGGCGCGGCTGTCCGGCCTGCGCGTCGACCGCATCCTGATCTCGGTCTACATCATCGTCGGCTTCTTCGCCGGCCTTGCCGCCTTCGTGCTGTCGGCCAGGCTCAATTCCTCGGAAGCCGTCGCCGGCATCGGCTACGAGCTGACCGTGATCTCGGCGGTGGTCATCGGCGGCACCTCGCTGTTCGGCGGCATTGGCTCGGTCGGCGGCACGGTGGTGGGTGCAGCACTGATCGGCGTGCTGCAGAACGGGCTGCAGTTCAACAACGTCTCGTCCTACACGCAAAGCATCGTCATCGGCCTGATCCTGATCCTCGCCGTGGCCTTTGACCGCTGGCTGAAATCACGGGTAAGGCGGTAGTCCGAGGGGCAATACAGACCTAGGTAGGTGGGACAGTACCCCCTCTGTCCTACCGGACATTTCCCCCCTCAAGGGGGGAGATTGGATGTCGCTTCGCCTTTCGCCAATCTCAGAAGAAGCGCTACCGGCGAAGCTGCCAATCTCCCCCTTTGAGGGGGAGATGTCCGGCAGGACAGAGGGGGTGTTCAAGCGCGGCGCATAGGGATAGGCAAGTTTCGCGCGGAGGGAATAGAAGCAGTGAACCACTATCACGTACCTCCGAACAACCGCGGCAATGCGCGCAAGATGCGCAAGACCATGACGGACGCCGAGCTGAAGCTCTGGAACGAGATCAGGGCGCACCGTCTCATGGGATTGGCGTTTCGGCGACAGATGCCGATAGCCGGCTACATTGTCGATTTTGCCTGTCCGGACAAAAAGCTGATCGTCGAACTCGACGGCTCCCAGCACGCTCAGGCCGAAGCCTCGGCATCGGATGCTTACAGAAGCTCGAGGTTGGTGGCGACTGGCTGGACCATCCTGCGTTTCTGGAACGACGACGTCATTCGCGACATCGACAATGTCTGCCAGCACATCGTGATCGTGGCCGGCCTGGCAGGCGCAGAGATGCGTTGAGTGTTGCTCGCGGAGCTGATCGCGCAACGCTGGCGGGGCAGTACCCCCTCAAGGGGGAGATTGGATGTCGCTTCGGCTTTCGCCAATGTCAGAAGAAGCGCTACCGGCGAAGCTGCCAATCTCCCCCCTTGAGGGGGAGATGTCCGGCAGGACAGAGGGGGGTCCTCGACCGTAGGGCGGAGAGATCAAAGGCAGCGCACCACTATCCGTACCTCCCCGTAACCGCGGCACATGCGCCAGATGCGCGAGGTCGTGATCGTAGCCGGCTTGGCAGGCGCGGAGATGCGCAACGTTGGCGCGAGGCACCCCCTCTGTCCTGCCGGACATCTCCCCCTCAAGGGGGGAGATTGGATGTTGCTGCGGCTTTCGCCATTCTCCAACTTGGGGAAAAGCCGCGTTCATGCCGGTGCGTTGAGACGCTGCGAACGCGTTGCCCAATCGATGACTGTCCCGCCGGCAACGGTAGGACTCGTCAGCGGCGCGAGAAGATCGTTGCGGCGGGCGAACGCCACGAAGGTCGCCCGCGCCGTCTCGGCGTCGATCTCTCCGTCCATCGCCGCCCGGCAGGCTTTGGCGGCGATGTCATGCGCGGCCGTCCGGCTCGCCCGCGGCCAGTCGGCAAGCAGCGCATGGGCCTCAGCCGCGCTTTCTATCCTGGTCGGCGTGCCGAGGCCGGTAAGGATGGTGACCGGCTTTTCAAAAGAAGAACGGTCCATGACACTCTCCTTTCCGGTTCAACTGTCTCCATTCCAACGCAACAGGCGCAGGCATGCGCGCGGCAATCATTTATGCTCCTCCTGGCCGGCCCCGACGCGTTGGGCCGACAGGAACATCAGCGTATAGGCCGCCTTGCGGCGATCCCAGCCGGCCTGCTCGGCCATGTCCAGCAAGCCGTCGACCAGGGGCGCCAGCGCCGCCCTGCAATCGGTTTCATAGTTGAAATCGTTCTTCGGGCGGGTCGGCGCCGCGATCTTTCCAAAACTGTCCATCACATCCATCGCAACACCTGCTCCGCATTAATCCCGGACCGGCAAAACCGTGCCCGCTTTGGCGGACACGGTCCATCTGCCGTTCAGAAGCCTCGCTTTGGAGGCCTGACCTTAGTAGTCCATGCCGCCACCGCCGGGCATTGCCGGTGCGGCAGCTTCCTTCTTCGGCTTCTCGGCCACCATCGCCTCGGTGGTTACCAGCAGGCCGGCGACCGACGCGGCGTCCTGCAGAGCGGCGCGCACCACCTTGGCCGGGTCGATCACGCCCTGCGCGTAGAGATCGCCGAACTCATTGGTCTGGGCGTTCCAGCCATAGCCGAATTCGGTCTTCTCGCGCAGCTTGCCGACGATGATCGAGCCTTCCGCACCGGCATTCTCGGCGATCTGGCGCACCGGCTGCTCGATGGCCCGACGCACGATCTCGACGCCGGTCCTCTGGTCGGGGTTGTCGACGGCGACATTGTCGAGCGCCTTCGCTGCCCTGAGCAGCGCCACGCCGCCGCCAGGCAGTATGCCTTCCTCGACCGCAGCGCGGGTGGCGTGCATGGCGTCGTCGACGCGGTCCTTGCGCTCCTTGACCTCGACCTCGGTCGAGCCGCCGACGCGGATGACGGCGACGCCGCCGGCGAGCTTGGCCAGCCGCTCCTGCAGCTTCTCGCGGTCATAGTCGGAGGTGGTCTCCTCGATCTGCGCCTTGATCTGGCTGATGCGCGCCTGGATCTCGTCCTTGCGGCCGGCACCGTCGACGATCGTGGTGTTCTCCTTCTCGATCAGCACCTTCTTGGCGCGGCCGAGCATCTCCAGCGTGACGTTTTCGAGCTTGATGCCGAGATCCTCGCTGACGGCCGTGCCGCCGGTCAGGATGGCAATGTCTTCCAGCATCGCCTTGCGGCGGTCACCAAAACCCGGCGCCTTGACGGCGGCAACCTTCAGGCCGCCGCGCAGCTTGTTGACGACCAGCGTCGCCAGCGCCTCGCCTTCGACATCCTCGGCGATGATCAGCAGCGGCTTGCTCGATTGCACTGCGGCTTCGAGCACCGGCAGCATGGCCTGCAGGTTGGACAGCTTCTTCTCGTGGATCAGCACATAGGGCTCTTCGAGCTCGACGCGCATCTTGTCCTGGTTGGTGATGAAATAAGGGCTGAGATAGCCGCGATCGAATTGCATGCCCTCGACCACTTCGAGTTCAGTCTCGGCGGTCTTGGCCTCCTCGACCGTGATGACGCCCTCATTGCCGACCTTTTCCATCGCTTCGGCGAGGAAGCGGCCAATCTCGGCATCGCCATTGGCCGAGATGGCGCCGACCTGGGCGATTTCGTCGTTCCTTGTCACCTTGCGGGCATTGGCCTTGAGTTCAGCGACGATGGCGTCGACCGCCTTGTCGATGCCGCGCTTCAGGTCCATCGGGTTCATGCCGGCGGCAACCGCCTTGGCGCCTTCCTGGACGATCGACTGCGCCAGAACGGTCGCGGTCGTGGTGCCGTCGCCGGCGACGTCGCTGGTCTTCGAGGCGACCTCGCGCACCATCTGCGCGCCCATGTTCTCGAACTTGTCCTCAAGCTCGATTTCCTTGGCGACGGTAACGCCGTCCTTGGTGATGCGCGGGGCGCCGAATGACTTGTCGAGGATGACATTGCGGCCCTTGGGACCGAGCGTCACCTTCACCGCGTCGGCGAGGATGTTGACACCGCGCAACATCTTCTCGCGGGCTTCGGTATGGAATTTCACATCCTTGGCAGCCATTGGATAACTCCTTCAAATAGGCAGCTTACGTTGACTGATGGCTTGTTCAGGCCCCGCTCAGGCGGCCTTCTTTTTTATCTGGTCGGTCATTTCAATCACGCCCAGCACATCGCTTTCCTTCATGATGAGCAGGTCCTCGCCATTGAGCTTGATCTCGGTGCCCGACCATTTGCCGAACAGGATGCGGTCGCCGACCTTGACGTCCAGCGGCTGCAACTGTCCGCTATCGTCGCGCGCGCCGGGGCCGGCGGCGATGACCTCGCCTTCCTGCGGCTTCTCCTTGGCTGTGTCAGGAATGATGATGCCGCCCGCGGTCTTCTCGTCGACCTCGATGCGGCGGACCAGGATACGGTCATGCAATGGACGGAACGCCATGTCGTTCTCCTCATAGGACAAACAGATTTTCTTGGACCTCCCTTCGCAGCCGACCAGTGGGTCGGTGCGACGGTGCGCGACCCCTGCTCAGGCATCACGCGCCTATCGAATTAGTCTGCCTATCCAGCCTTTCAAGAGGACGCCGAAAAAATTTTAGCACTCGCCGTTGTCGAGTGCCAACACACCGTAATAACGCGCTGTAATAATGGCGCTATTCCAGGATTTGAAACGACGGATGCGGCTTGAAATCGGGGCGCAACCTTCCGACATCATCGTCGATCCCGGCACCGTCTGCCGGCGGCCGGAACCGATGAGGAAGTGGAAGCGTTTTCCCCCGCGGAGGATGGACGCCTGATCGTTCGGAAAGGAGACGGGCATGGTCGGTAATGAGTTCCAGGTCAGCAACGAGTTCCGGCTCCAGATGCAGGGTTTTGGCCTGACGACGGCAGAGATCCATTATCGTCTTCCCGACTATCGGGACCTGCTCCAGCTCTTCATCTGGCAGCAATACGACATCGCCCCGGATTTCCCGACGCTGAAGCATTTCCTCGAATTTTGGGAACGTGAGATCGAGGGCCCGCTGCATTCTGTGCGCGTCGCCCATCACCGTCTGATCCAGCCCTCCGAATGGCGGGCGGTGGACGGCGTCATTACGCTGCAGTGAAATAGAAAAAGGCGGCGCTTTTCATAATTTTCATAAAAGGCGTCGCCTCTGCAGCACGGCGCTTCCGCCCCGGCTTCAGTTTCATTGGCGTTCAGGTGGATTGATATTCAGGTGGATTAACGTCCCGTGACCAGCAGTCCGGCGGTGCGCGCCGCCTTGACGAAGGCGGTGCGCGCCTCGCGGGCGGTGCGCCAACCGTCGAGCGCGTCGCGGCAGGCGCGATAGGCTGCGCGCCAGTTGCGGCCGCGCGCCCGGTCCGGCCATTGCTGCATGCATTCGATGGCTTCCCAGCTGCTTGCGACCTTGCGCTCTCCGACGGATTGGAGCTTCAGCGTGATCGGCCCGGAAAATGAGACGTCGTTCATCACTTCCTCCTTTTCTTTTTGAGAATAACCAGGAAGGCAGCCCGATCGGCGCCCGACTGACGAGATGGTTCGTATGGCTGCACGCTTCAAGACCTCCCCCATCTCCCAGTCTGCTTGCCAAAACCCGGCGCTATATGTCGTCGTCCGGCGGTTCGAGAAGTCCGATCAGCGTCGCCACCCTTGCCGACGGCAGCGGGCGGCCCTCGTTGACCAGCGCCTCATCGGCGCCGACCCAGGCAAAGGCCTCGCGCAACTCTTCGATCGTCGCGCCGGTCGAGGCGATGTCGGCGATCACGGCGTCGTCGACCGGGCCCAGCACCGAAATGATGTCGTCGCGTGTCATGGTCATGATGTCCTCCATGCGGCGTGCCGGCGCGACCCTCAAACGACGGTTGAAACCGGCATTGCCAGCACAATCGGGGCCAGTACAATCCGGCAACAAAAATTCTGGCAGCGGGACAGAATCTGGGTCTTGATTTCGGCCTGACAATAACCAAATGAAAATTGCCGGTTGCCGAATGGGACCGGCAGAACCCAGGGAGCGCCAAGCTCTTTGGCGTCCCTCGTACTATGTTGCTCCATGGAGGATGTAGCTATGAGAACCGCATTCGACTTTTCCCCGCTCTATCGGTCGAGCATCGGTTTCGACCGCATCTTCAACCTGCTGGAAAACGCGCCGCAGGCAGTCGAAACCTGGCCGCCCTATGACATCGAGCGAAGCGACGAGAACACCTATCGGGTGAGGATCGCCGTCGCCGGCTTTTCCGAGAACGATCTCGACATCAGCCACGAGCCGAACCTTCTCATCGTCTCTGGCGAGCGCAAGGAACACGACGAGGTGGAATATCTCCATCGCGGCCTTCCGGTGCGACCGTTCGCACGGCGCTTCGAGCTTGCCGATCACATGACGGTCACCGGCGCCTCGCTCAACAACGGCCTGCTGACGATCGACCTCGTGCGCCAAGTGCCCGAAGAGATGAAGCCGCGTCGCATCACGATCGCCAAGCAAGACGCCGCACCGAAGGCCAGACAGGTCGAGAAGCCGAAGCAGGCCGCCTGAGCGAAGGCGATCTCTGGCGTTCGCCTTTGACACAACCAGTCGAGAAAGGAGAACAGCAATGGCTATTCGTGATCTCATTCCCTGGGGCCGGGAGAACAGTCCGGTTCCCAGCTTCTATCGTGACGAGGACCGCGACCCGTTCATGGCGTTGCATCGCGAGATGAACCGCCTGATCGACGACGCCTTCCGCGGCTTCGAAACGCGCATGCCGATGCTCAGCGGATTTTCGTCGGCGCGCGGCAGCTGGCCGAGCGTCGAAATCGCCGACGGCGAGAAGGAGATCCGCGTGACCGCGGAAATTCCCGGCATGGACGAAAAGGACGTCGAGGTGATGCTCGATGACGGCGTGCTGACGCTGCGTGGCGAGAAGCGCTCCGAGACCGAAGACAAGGACAGGCAGTTCTCCGAGCGGTTCTACGGCCGCTTCGAGCGCCGCATCCCGCTCGGCTACGAGGTCGAGGAGGACAAGGTGAACGCCGCCTTCCATAACGGCGTGCTCACCGTGACGCTGCCCAAGACGGAGCGCGCACGGACGAAAGCCAAGCGCATCGCCATCAGTGGCAGTGCCGCCAGCCCCGGCAAGAGCAAGCACTGACGACATCGGCAGCCGGACGCGCCAGCCGCGCCCGGCTGCAGATCGGGCTGCATCCCGATCGGCCCGCGCGCTCCGCCCAAAGGCACGGGCTTCATTTGTTCGGCCGATGCGCCTGACGGTGCGAAGGCCGCATAGTGAGTATCTACGGAGCATTGAGTAGCAGCGTCGCTACCGTGGCGTTCCTGGCGCACAGGCTACGGAGCCCGTCATCCCTTGGGGTGGCGGGCTTTCGTATTAATCGTCGGCTTTATCGGCCTGTGAAAAGTCCTCGCCATCCGCTTCGTGTCACGATCGCGGGCGGAGGCAGCCACCCGTCTCAGATCGCCTCGCGCTGCCGTTCCGGCGTGGCGACCAGCAAGGCCGCGGCGGCGTTGGCGGCAGCAAGTGCGGCCTCGACCCGATGCCCGCGGGCAAGGCCTGCCGCGAACGCGCCGACGAACTCGTCGCCGGCGCCATGGGTGCTGACCACCTTCACCGGAAGGGCGGCCCGCGCGAACGCCTGGCCGTCGCGGCCGCAATAGGCAACGCCCTCCCCGCCTGCCGTGACGATCGCGGCCGGGTAGAAATCGACCAGCATGCGTGCCGCCTCGGCAGCACCCTCGAGCGTATCGACGACCGCAACGCCGGCCAAGAATTCCGCCTCGATGGCGTTGACGATGACGATATCGGTGAGTGCGATCAATTCGCCGGACAGTTTTCGCGCGGGGGCGGCGTTGAGCACGACGCGGCCGCCATGCGCCTTCACCGCCCGCGCTGCGGCAATGTTGGCGGCTTCCGGCACCTCGTTCTGCAGCAGCAGCACCGCCGTTTGCGCAACCATCTCGGTCGCGGCCACGATGTCCTTCTCGCCCAAGGTGAGATTGCTGCCCGAGACGATCACCGCGCCATAATCGCCGCCGGCGTCGAAGATCACCACGCTCATGCCCGAGCCGGCGCCAGGTGCGACCCGCACGAAGCGGCTGTCGACGCCGCGGCGCGCGAGATTGCTGACAAGCGCGCGGCCGAAATCGTCATCGCCGACGGCGCCGATCATTGCCGAGCGCACGCCGGCCCGCGCCGCCGAGACCGCCTGGTTGCCGCCCTTGCCGCCGCATTTCGGCTGCCAGGCATGGCCGGTTACGGTTTCGCCCTTGCGCGGGCGGTCAGGCGCTTCGACCATGATGTCGTAATGCAGGCTGCCGAACACGGTGACCAGCGGAGCCGTCATGTGCCCCAATCTTTCATGAGCCGCCCCAATCTTTCATGAACCGCCCTTGTCCCGGCGTTTCGAGGTCACCGCCGACATCGTGCGGCCGAGATTGCGCTCCGCCGCCTGGTAGTCGCGCTGTGCCACCGCGACGAACAGCGCGTCGAGAATGTTGAGCTGGGCGATGCGCGCCGCCGCGTTCTCGCCCATCAATGGCGAGCCCTGCGCGGTCGAGCACAGCACGATGTCGGCGACGGCGGCCAGCGGCGAGTTGTCGTAATTGGTGATCGCCAGCGTCCGCGCACCGCTCTTGCGGGCGAGATGGATGGCATCGATCACGGCGCTGGTGTTGCCGGAATGCGAGAAGCCGACGGCGATGTCGTCAGCGCCGAGCAGCGAGGCCGACATCAGCATCATGTGCGAATCGTCGTAGACGGATGCGCGGATGCCGATGCGCAGGAATTTGTGCGAGACGTCGCGCGCGATCTGCGCCGAACCGCCGACGCCATAGAAATCGCGGTTCCTGGCGCGGTACAAAAGATCGGCGGCGCGGTCGAAATCGTCCATGTCGAGGATCGCCAGCGTCTCCTCCAGCGCCTGGATCGAGGTGCGGAACACTTTTTGGACGATCTCGGCCGAACTGTCGTCGACCGACAGTTCCTGGTGCATTTCGGCGGTCGGCAGGCGGCTGTATTCGTAAACCGCGGTGCGGAAGTCGCGATAGCCGGAAAAGCCCAGTTTCTTGGCGATCTTCACCACCATCGCCTCCGACACGCCGGCTTCTTCGGCGATCTGCTTGAGCGGAATGGTCTCGTCGAAGCCGCGCCGTCCGAACACGGTTTCCACCACCTTCGCCTCGAGCGGCGTCAAATGCGGCATCATCATGCGGATCCGCGGCCCTACTGCTTTCAGATCCAGGCTGGTCAAGGTCATCCACGTCCCCTCGTCACGCGATCGATGAGCATCGCGGCGAGGATTATAAGGCCAGTTGCCAAGAGCTGATAGAAGGACTGGACATTCATCAGCGTCAGGCCGTTGCGCATGGTGCCGAGGATGACGGCGCCCAGGATGGTGCCGACGACGCTGCCCTTGCCGCCCATCAGCGAGGCGCCGCCGATGGCCGCCGCGGCAATGGCATCGAGCTCCCAGAGATTGCCGAGAATGGGTTCGGCGGCACCCAGCCGTCCGATCAGGATCTGCGCGGCAAGGGCCGCCAGCAGGCCCGAGATCATGTAGGCGGCGATCTTGGTGCGAGCGATCGGCACGCCGGCTATGTAGGCTGCCTCCTCATTGCCGCCGACGGCGAGCAGATATTCGCCGAAAGGCGTCTTCTTGAGGATGATCCAGGCGATCAGCGCGACCACGGCCACGATGATGACCGCCAATGGCAGCCCGAACAGCGAGCCGTTGAAGATGGCGCGGAAGCCGGCAGGCAGGCCGAGCACCGGATTGCCGCCGGTATAGATCAGCGCCAGCGCCCGGTAGATGCTGAGCGTTCCCAGTGTGACGATGAAAGGCTGCAGCCCGACATAGGCGACCAGCACGCCATTGAGCAGGCCGCAGACGAGGCCGATAGCGAAGCCGGCGGCGATGGCCAGCGGAAACGGCACGCCGGCAATCAGCATCGAGGCCGAGATGACGGCCGAAAGGGCTGCCGTCGGCCCGACCGACAGATCGATGCCGCCCGAGATGATCACCAGCGTCATGCCCAACGCCAGGCAGGCGTTGATGCTCGACTGCTGCAGGATGTTGATCAAGTTGCGCTCGGCAAAGAAGCCCGGGACCAGCGCGCCGAAGACGGCGAGGATCACCACCAGGCCGATCAGCGTGCCGGCATCGCGCAGCGAAAACCGGTGCAGGAATTCAGCCCGTGGGCGCGCTGCTGTGTGTTCGGTTACATCAGTCATACGCTGGTCCTGTCCGTTATGCCTTGCCGGCCCGATGGCCTTGCGCCTTGCCGGCCTTGCGTCTCCGATTGGGGTATGGCGTGCGCCGCGATCGCCTGTTCGCTGAGATCGGCCCGGTCGAGTTCGGCGGCGACCGTGCCGTCGCGCATGACCAGCACGCGGTCGGCGAGCCGGATCACCTCGGGAAGCTCGGACGACACGACGACGACCGAATGGCCTTCGGCGGCGAGCTCCTCGATCAAATGGTAGATCTCCGCCTTGGCGCCGACGTCGATGCCGCGCGTCGGCTCATCGAACAAAAGGATGCGCGTTCCCGCCGCCAGCCAGCGGCCGATGATCGCCTTCTGCTGGTTGCCGCCGCTGAACAGCCGGATCGGCCGGTCGAGCAGGAACGGGCGCAAATTGACCCGCTTCATCTTCTCGGCCGCGACCCGTTTCAGCCTGGCGTGATCGATGACGCCGCACGGTGCGAACACGCCCATCGAGGCCAGCGCCATATTGCTGGAGATCGACCGCAGCGGCACGATGCCTTCGCGCTTGCGCTCCTCCGGCACCAGGCCGATGCCGGCGGCGATGGCTTCGCACGGACTGGCGAGTTTTATCGCCTTGCCGTCGATCTCGACCCTGCCCGACGAGGCGCGGTCGGCGCCGGCCAGCAGCCGCAGCAGTTCGGTGCGGCCCGAGCCGACCAGGCCGGCAATGCCCAGCACCTCGCCGCGGTGCAGGTCGAACGAGACGTCATGGACCTTGGTTGCCGAGGCGAGGCCACGCACGCTCAGCCTGACCTCGCTGGAGGCGTGCGAGCGGTGCTGTTCCTGGGCGAGCTCGCGTCCGACCATCATCGAAACGACGGCTTTTTCCGACACCTGCGCCAGATCGACGGATCCGACTACGACGCCGTCGCGCATGATTGTGGCGCGCTGGCAGATGCCGAACACCTCGTCCAGCTTGTGCGAGACATAGACGACCGCGACGCCGTCGCGCGCCAGCCCGGCAATGACTTCGGCCAGCCGCTCGAACTCGCTCGGCGTCAGGCTCGATGTCGGCTCGTCCATCGCCACGACGCGCGCCCGATCGAGCAGCGCCCGGGCGATCTCGACGATCTGCCGCTGCGCAACCTTCAGGCTGCCGAGCGGGACTGCCGGATCGATGGTCGGATCGAGTGCGGCAAGGGCTTCCGCGGCGCGGCGTTCCTGCTCGCGGCGGGCGACGAAGATGCCGCCGCGCGTCAGCGGATGGCCGAGGAACATGTTCTGGGCGACGCTGAGATGCGGCACCTGCTGCAATTCCTGATGGATCATGGCGACGCCCGCGGCGCGCGCCGCGACCGGATTGTTCAGCGCCACCGGTCTGCCGTCGATCAGCACGCTTCCGGCGGTCGGCCTGTAGACCCCCGACAGGATGCGCAGCAGCGTCGATTTGCCGGCGCCGTTCTCACCGAGCAGGCCATGGATTTCGCCGGCGCCGACGGAAAAGGACACATCGCTCAGCGCTCGCACCGCCGGAAACACCTTGGAAATGCCCTCGAATTGCAGCCGCGGGACAGACATTGGCTCTATTCTCCAGGCAAAGGGCGCCAGCCCGGCCGGCACCCGCAGTCCTGCCCTTAATTGCCCGCTGCCGCGTCCTCGAGCAGCGCCTTGCGCACGGCGTCGCCGGCGCCGGAATAGCGGTCGGCATTGTCCTTGGTGATAAGCGCCTGCGGCGTGGCGACGACGCGCGGCAGCTTCTGCCCGGCCACCAGCCGCAGCGCCGATTCCAGCGCCACCTCGCCGGTCAGCACCGGGAAGCTGTCGACGGTGCCGGTCAGTTCGCCGGCGCGGATCGAGGCATAGGCGTCGGAGATGCCGTCGGTGCCGAAGACGGCGACCTTGTCCTGCAGGCCGGCGGCCTTGACCGCCTCGACGATGCCCAGTGCCATGCCGTCATTGTTGGCATAGAAGCCGATCAGGTCGGGGTGCTGCTGCAGGATGTTGCTGGCAGCGTCGAAGGAGGTCTGGCGGTCCCAGTTGCCGGGCACGCTGGCGACGACCTCGAACTTGCCGGCTTCGGTGATCGTGGTCTTGAAGCCATCGGTGCGCTGGACTGCGGCATAGACTCCGGCCTGGCCTTCGACGATGGCGACATTGCCGCCATCCGGCCAGTTCTTGATGAACCATTTGGCGACGCGCACCCCATTGTCGCGCTGGACATTGCCGACATAGTGCTCGGCCTGCGGGATGACCGCGTCGTTGACATTGACCACCGGCACGTTGGCGGCCTTGGCCTGTTCCATGATTGGCTGCAGGTTGGAGTCGGTCTGCGGCGAGACGAGCAGCACGTTGTAGCCCTGCGTGACCAGGCCTTCGGCGATTGTCAGCTGGCCGAGCTGGTCGCCCTCGCTCTGCGCCGCCTGGTAGACGACAGGCACGCCGACGCGATCGCCGAACGACTTGTAGCCTTCACCCAGCGAGCGCCAGTATTCGTTGGTCAGCGTCTTGGAGACGGCGCCCGCCCTGGTGCCGTCGGGCAGCTTGGGAAGCGCGCCGAACTTGGCCTCGAGCTGCGACCAGTCGATGCGGTCCTTCTCGGTATCGGAATTGAGCGGCGCGAGGTCGGTCGAAAAGGCCGAGCCGATGGACAGCGCCATCAGCGCAGCGGTGGCGGTGGCAAGCAGAAATTTCATGGTCTTTCCTCCCTTGTTGAAAACGGCGCCGGCCTCAGTTCTCCGGCCCGAGCATGGCTTCCTGGATGATGGCTTGCGACGCGACCGCGTCCTGACGGTCGATGGCGGTGGACAGGCGGTTGTCCCTTTCCAGCCGGTCGACGACGCGCAGCATGCGCTTGACCGTGGCGATGTTGACTTCGCATTCGTGGACCGGATCGAGGCCGGTCATGTCGGGGAAGGTGTCGAAGTAGATGGCGCCGGCGTAGCCGTCGCGGCGGATCTGGCGGAGCAGCTCGATCGTCTGCAGCGTGTGCACTGCGCCGACCATCAGGCCGTCGTCGCGCTTGGCATAGCCGTCGTTGAGATGCACGCCCAAGAGTTTGCTGTGGCGCGCCACAAGTGCTGCGGCAAAGGCCGGCTGCTCGTCGGCATAGAGCACATGGGCGAAATCGAGCGTCACGCCGAGATTGGGCAGGCCGATCTCGCGGATCGCCAGCAATGTCGTCGCCGCGTCGGGCATCAGGCTGTAGGAACGCGGCTCGTTGGGCTTGTACTCCAGGCTGATCAGGCAGTCGGGATCATGCGCTGCCACTTCACGAATACCATCAATTTCGTGTTGCCATAGCGTCGCGTAATCGGCCTGGAAGGCATAGTCGAAGCCATCCTGGCCGAGCCACAGCGTCATCAGATTGGCGCCCGCCTCACGCACGGCGTCGATGCCGGCCTTGGTCAGGTCGATGGCTTCGCGGCGAACTGCCGGATCCGGATTGGTGAAGGCGCCGAGCTTGAAGGCGGGATTGGAGTAGTAGCGCATGGCAAAACCATTGATGGAAAGCCCGAGATCGCCAAGTTTTTGTGCCATTTCCGCAGGTTTTTCATCGACATGATCGGGAAAGTTGAGGTCGAGGTCGGTCAGCCCCGCAACCTTCGCCGCTCGCGCCGCCATCTGCAGCATGGACGGCTTGCCGACAAGATCCGGCCATTCGGCCTGCGGCCGCGAGGCAAAGGAATTGAGGCGTGTGGCGAAACGACTGGCTGTCATGGATGATCCTTTTGGTGGACATAACTTCACATATTTTTGAGTATTTGTAAAGTTCTCATTTGAGGGCTCTAGGGAATTCGACCTTGAGGCGGCGCCGCCAAACCGTAAGGCCTGCGCATGGTAAGGTTCCGGGCGGGCGCTGCTGATCGTAACCCTGTACAACCGCTCGTCGCCCTTGCGTCTTGCGCGCCAATTGATCATCCTCGCCGCAGTTGCACCGCGGCCGGGGGGTTCGCACATGCCGACGCTTTATGCGCTGAAACCGGCCTTCCAGGCCAGACTGCGGCCGCTCGCCGACCGGCTGGCCGGGGCCTGCGTCACCGCCAACCAGATCACGCTGCTGGCTGCCGCCCTGTCGGTTGCCACCGGCGTTGTGGTCGCGGCCCTTGCCGGCCATCGCGCGGTCTTCCTGCTGATGCCGGTGGTGCTGTTTGCGCGCATGGCGCTCAACGCCATCGACGGCATGCTTGCGCGCGAACATGGCCAGGCCTCAAAACTCGGCATGTATCTCAACGAGCTCTGCGACGCCGTCTCCGACCTGGCGCTGATCCTGGCCTTTGCCGCTCTCTTCCCTGCCTGGGGCGTCGTCGCCTTTGCCGTCACAGCAGTGCTTGTGGAGTTCGCCGGCGTGCTTGGCATCGCGGCAGGCAGCGGGCGCAATTATGCCGGGCCGTTCGGCAAGAGCGATCGGGCGCTGGCGCTCGGCATCGTCGCCGTCCTCGTCGCCTGCGGCCTGTGGGTGGACGCGATCACGCCGTTCGTGTTTCCGGCAATGGCTACACTCTCGCTGGTGACCGCCATCAACCGGATACGCAGCGGCCTTAACGGGAGCGGCGACTGAAATTCCGGACGCATCCGCCTGGGGAAAAACATGCTTCATGAACCGACGATTGCTGCTTCCGCAGTTGAGCAGCGGGTGGCGCAGGAGCGCACCTTCCGCAGTGATGACGGCACCGAGATCTTCTACCGCTACTGGCCGGCGGTCGGGCAACCCGCCAAGGGCGCGGTTGTGCTGTTCCACCGCGGCCACGAGCACGGCGGCCGCATGGCTCATCTGGTCGACGAACTCGATATGCCCGGCCATGCCTTCTACGCCTGGGACGCGCGCGGCAATGGCCGCTCGGCCGGCGAGCGCGGCTATGCGCCGTCTTTTGCCGCACTTGTGCGCGACATCGATTGTTTGGTGCGCGAGATTGGCAGAGACGGTTTTTCCCAGCGCGACATCGCGCTGATCGCGCAATCTTTCGGCGCGGTGCTCGCGGCCGCCTGGGTGCATGATTATGCACCGCAGATTCGCGCCTTGGTACTGGCCTCGCCGGCCTTCTCGGTCAAGCTCTACGTGCCTTTCGCCAAGCAAGGCATTGCGCTGTGGCAGAAGATCAAGGGCCGCTTCTTCGTCAATTCCTACGTCAAGGCCAAGTTCCTGACGCATGACCCCGAGCGCATCGCCTCCTTCGAGGCCGATCCGCTGATCACGCGGCCGATCTCTTCCAACATCCTGGTCGAGCTCTACGACCACGCCGCCCGCATCGTCTCGGATGCCCGCGCCATCACCGTGCCGACGCAATTGCTGATCTCCGGCAGCGACTGGGTTGTGCGGCATGGACCGCAGCACGAATTCTTCGTCAATCTCGCCAGCCCGGCCAAGCAGCGGCATGTGCTGCCCGGCTTCTTCCACGACACGCTGGGCGAACGCGACCGCCGCAAGGCACTCGACCTGATCAAGCCGTTCCTCGAAAGACAGTTCTCGACGCCACAGAAGTCCGTCGACCTGACCGCGGCCGACCGCGTTGGCTACACACGCGACGAGGCCGACCGGCTGGCCTCGCCGCTCGCTTTGCTGTCACCGAAAGGCCTCTATTGGGCAATGAGCCGCGCCTCGATCCGCGCGGGCGCCTGGCTGTCGTCAGGCATGAAGACCGGGATCGCCACCGGCTTCGATTCCGGCTCGACCCTCGACTACGTCTATGAGAACCAGGCGCGGGGCGCCGGTCCGCTCGGCCGCATGATCGACCGCACCTTTCTCGACGCCATCGGCTGGCGCGGCATCCGCCAGCGCAAGCTGCATCTCGAAGAGCTGATCGGCAGCGCCACTCGCACGCTGAAGGCCGCCGGCCGCACGGTCCATATCGTCGATATCGCTGCCGGCCACGGCCGCTACGTGCTCGACGCCGTCGCCAAATGCACCGAGCCGCCGGCCAGCGTTCGGTTGCAGGATTTTTCCGAGCTCAACGTTTCGCTCGGCTGCAAGCTGATCGCCGAGCGGCCCCTGCCGACCGATGTCTCGTTCCACCAGGCCGACGCCTTCGACGCCGAGATGCTTGCCGGGCTCGATCCGGCGCCGGACCTGGCCATCGTCTCCGGGCTTTACGAATTGTTTGCCGACAACGCCATGATCATCCGCTCGCTCGGCGGGCTGGCCAGGGCGATGCAGCCCGGCAGCCTGCTTGTCTACACCAACCAGCCCTGGCATCCGCAGCTCGAAATGATCGCCCGCAGCCTGACCTCGCATCGCGGCGGCCAGGCCTGGGTGATGCGCCGGCGCACGCAAGGCGAGATGGACCAGCTGGTGGCGGCGGCCGGCTTCGAGAAGCTCGACCAGCGCATCGACCAGTGGGGGATCTTCACCGTATCGGTCGCGCGGCGCGTCTGAGCATGGTCTTGCCTGTCCTTGGCCCTGCCGCCCCTTCTGCCCCTGCGCGCGAGCCGTACGCTGGAATCGCGCTGCGGGCGGCGCTGTGGCTGGTCTTTCTGGCGCCGTTCTTCTACGCGAGCTACGGCTTCGCCAACTGGCTGGCGTCGCAGCGCGACGATGTCGGCAGCATCGTCTTCGCCTGGGAGCACAACATCCCGTTCATCGCCTGGACGATCGTGCCCTACTGGTCGATCAATCTGTTCTACGGCCTGTCGCTGCTGCTCAACGATACCAAGCGCGGCGTCGATCGGCTTGCCGGCCGCTATCTGACGGCGCAGATCGTCGCCGTCGCCTGTTTCATCCTGTTCCCGCTGACGGCGACCTTCGTGCGGCCGCAGACATCGGGCCTGCCAGGCTTCATGTTCGCGGTCCTCGGCGGCTTCGACAAGCCGTTCAACCAGGCGCCGTCGCTGCACATCGCGCTGCTGGTCATCATCTGGGATCATTGGCGCTATCGGCTGAAAGGCATGGCCGGCGTCGTCTGGCATGCCTGGTGTTTGCTGATCGGCGCCTCGGTGCTGACGACGTGGCAGCACCATGTCATCGATATCCCGACCGGCGCTTTGCTCGGCTTCTTCGCCCTGTGGCTGTTTCCGCGCCACGGCGAATTGCCGTTCGCCGGCTTCCGGCTGACCGCTGATGCCGGCGCGCGGCGGCTGGCGCTGTTCTACGCGCTGGTTGCAGCGCTGGCGCTTGCCGGCGCCGCTGCCGGCGCCTTCGTTTTGGCGCTGTGGCTCATCCTGCTGTGGCCGGCGCTGGCGCTGGCCATCGTTGCCTTCGCCTATGCCGGAGCCGGCGCCAAAGTGTTCCAGAAAACGGCCGACGGCAGCGTCTCGCTGGCCAGCCGTGTCTTGCTGCTGCCCCACCGGCTTGGCGCCACGATCAATGCATGGATATGGACGCGCAAGCTGCCGCCGCATGTCGCCATTGCCGACGGTGTCTTCCTCGGCCGCTTTCCCACCGTCGCCGAGGCTGGCGCATTCGGCACGGTGATCGACCTTGCCGGCGAGTTGGAGCGGCCGCGCGGCGTCGCCTGCCGCTGGACGGCTGTCGCCATGGTCGATCTTTTGCCGCCCTCGCCCGAGGCGCAGGCGCAAGCGGTGGCGGCGATCGAGGACGCGCGCAGCTACGGCACGGTGCTTGTCTGCTGCGCGCTCGGCTTCCAGCGCAGCGCCGGCGCCGTCGCCGCCTGGCTGGTTGCCACCGGCCGCGCCGACACGCTGGCGCAAGCGCGAACCAAGCTCGCAGCATCGGGCCGGCCGGTGCATCTTCGGATCGCGATGGACGAGCCGGCATGAACAGTTCGAGCAATAGACGAAGCCACTTGCCAAAGTCGGCGCTGCCCCTCACCTGCCTGCCGGCATCCTCTCCCCGTATAGTGACGGGGAGAGGGGTGCCGTTATCAGCGGTTTCGCCAATCACCAGCGTTTTAGAAATGGCGCCGACACTGCGGCCAGCCTCTTCTCCCCGTCACTATACGGGGAGAAGTGCCCGGCAGGGCGATGAGGGGCGGCGCAAGCATTTGGAAAAGGGTGGCACCAAACCTGAAGCGATTATTCCGGCATGAGTGCCCATCGAGACAAGGCCGAAGCGTTCGCCGTCGGGTTGATGACGCAGGCGGTGTGGCCGCTGTTTTTTGTGCTGGCCGCGTTGGCGGCCGCGCCGGTCATTGCCGTGGCAGCGCAGCCGCAGGCGACCACGCTGGCGGCGGCGGCGTGGCTGGTCGCGGCAGCGAGCGGCGTGGTCACTCTCGCCGTCTCGGCCCTGCTTGCCTTCGACGCGTTGCTGTTCTGGCTGATGGCCAGCCACATCAGCGAGGCCGCCGGCGGTGCCTCGGTAGACGACGTGCTGGCGCGCATGCGCGTCAAACCGGCCGCTGCCGGCATCCGCTCGCTCGACCGGCGCATCGCGGGCACGCAACGCCTGCTGATGAAGCAGCGCATCGCACTCGGCCTGTTCGTGGCGGCGTCGCTCGTCGCCTTGTCTTTCTGAGCCCGACGATGAGCAGGCTCGGCACAAGGAGCTTCACCCTGCTGCAGACCGTGACCTCGGTCGGCCTGTCGGCGCTGGCCTGGGCGGTGACCGGCGTGCGGCCGATCTGGAACGGCAGCCAGCCGTCGGACCGGCAGCGCATCTACTTCGCCAATCATGCCAGCCACGGCGATTTCATCCTGCTGTCGGCCTGCCTCAGCGAGAAGCAGCGCGCCCGCACCCATGCGGTCGCTGCCGCCGACTATTGGGGAAAATCGCGGCTGCGCCGGTTCATCGCGCAGGACATGCTGTCCTCCGTGCTGATCCACCGGCAGTGGACCGATGAGGCGCAGAACCCGATCTCGGTCATGCTGTCGGTGCTCGACGAGGGCCATTCGCTGATCATCTTCCCCGAGGGCACGCGCAACATGACCGACCAGCCGCTGCTGCCGTTCCGCTCCGGCCTCTACAATCTGTCGATGGCGCGGACCGACGTCGAACTCATCCCGTGCTGGATCGAGAACATGTCGCGGGTGCTGCCCAAGGGCCAGTTCGTGCCGGTGCCGCTGCTCTGCCGGGTGGTCTTCGGCGCGCCGATCGCCATTGCGCCCGGCGAGGAACGCCGCGCCTTTCTCGACCGCGCCCGCGAGACGCTGCTGGCGCTGAACCCACGCCCGCTAAGAGGCGATTAGAACACGATGCCAATGATGCACGAGACCCTTATCATGGTTGTCGGCCTCACTGCTGTGCTGACCACGGCAAGCCTGGTTGCCGGCATCCTGTCGTGGCGCGCGCCGAAGCCGCTGTCGTCGACGCTGGTCAACCTCAACCAGCGCATCAACGCCTGGTGGGTGATGGTGGTGGCGATCACCGTCGCCTTCTTCTTCGGCCGCGCCGGCATGACCATCCTGTTCGCGCTGATCTCGTTTGCCGCCTTGCGCGAATTCGTGACGCTGACGCACAGCCGCCGCAGCGACCATTGGGTGCTGCTCGGCATGTTCGGCCTCATCATCCCATTCCAGTACTGGCTGGTATGGACCGCCTGGTACGGCCTGTTCACCATCTTCATCCCGGTCTACTGCTTCCTGCTGATGCCGGCGATCACCGCGCTGCACGGCGACACCGAGCGCTTTCTCGAGCGCATCTCGGCGCAGCAATGGGCGGTCATGATCTCGGTCTACTGCGTCAGCCACGTGCCGGCGCTGCTGACTCTCGACGTGCCCGGCTTCGAAGGCCGCAACTTGTTGCTGGTCGCTTTCCTGATCATCACCGTGCAAGGCAGCGACGTGCTGCAATACATCTTTGGCAAGCTGTTCGGCAGGCACCTGATGTCGCCGAAGGTTTCGCCGTCGAAGACCTGGGAAGGGCTGGTCGGCGGGCTGGCGACGTCGGGCCTGCTTGGCGCGCTGCTGTCGTTCCTGACGCCGTTTTCGCCGCTGCAGGCGGCGGGCGTCGCCTTCATCGCCTGCCTGATGGGCTTCCTCGGCGGGCTGGTCGCCTCCGCCATCAAGCGCGACCAGGGGGTGAAGGACTGGGGCCATCTGATCGAGGGCCATGGCGGCATGATGGACCGCGCCGACAGCCTGGTCTTCGCCGCCCCGGTTTTCTTTCACACGGTGCGCTATTTCTGGACGTGAGGGCGAGCTACGACCTCAGAGGCTGTTTCGAAAGTCGCTCCGGTGAGTCATATGGTGGTGGTTTCGAGAACCGGAGCGCAGCGGACATTTGGGTCCGTGAGCACCGGAAGCGCAGAAAACGCCATCAGATGGCCGCCAGAGTAGAGTTTCCAAACGGTCTCTTACTTTGCAGCCGCAAGCGGCGCCTTCCTGGCCGGGCGCGGCCGGCGGCGCATGCGGCGCTTGGCAGCGACCTTCAGCGCAACCGGCGGATCGCTCGACAATGCGCCCAGAACGGCTTCGACCATGCCAAACGCCACAAAATCGGCGTTGATGTCATTGGTCCATTCGACTTCTGTCTTTTTGTCGTCGCCGTCCTTCGACCAGAACACGATCCCTACCCGCAGCGCCGACCTGGCACGTTTCAGCCGACGAACAAGAAAACGGGCGTGCTTGACCGAGTCGCGGTTCAGGAATCCGACCACAACGGTGTCGACAGCGTCGAGCTCGAGCCGGCGAATGCCAGTCGGATCCATATCGGCAAAGCTCGCCTTCGAGACCGTCGCCCCCTGGACTTCGAGCACCTGCGCCAGCATGGCGGCGGCGGCATCGTCGAGTTCGCCGCGGCCGCCGGCACACAGCACCGACATCTCCGTGCCATCCGGCAGCTCAGTGTCGTCCTCGCCCTCCGCTTGAGCCTGCTTGTCCCCGTCCTTGTCCTTGTATTTGTCCGCCGGCGCAGGTTCGGCTGTGGCCGGATCATCGTCCTCCTCCGCTTCCTCCCGTGCGCTGTCGTCGAGGTTCGCCACCAGCATCTGCGCGCTGGCCGCCACCCGCCGTCTTTGCTCATCGCCCATGACGCCGCGCACCCGATCCTGCTCGCCGAGCAGCAGTGCGGCAATGGCGACCTTGTCATAGAATTCGAACAGATATTTTTCCTCCAGCATCTCCTCGGCGTGATCCGTGGCTTCCTCTGGATCGCCGGCCAGCAGCCGTTGGTAGAGCCGGGCGTGGGGTTCGAGCACCGGTTCGTTGCCGAACAGGACGTCGAGGAATTCGAATTGCGGCACGTGCCTGCCGAGCACGACGAGGCAGACCGTGAGCGGCGTCGACAGGACCAGGCCCAGCGGGCCCCAGAGCCAGGTCCAGAAGATCGCCGCAACGATGATGGCCAATGGCGAAAGCCCCGTTCGTGAACCGTAGAGCCACGGTTCGACGACATTGCCGGTGATCATTTCCATGACCACGAACAGACCGGCGGTCCACAGCACGAGCGACCAGCCAGGCGCCACGGCAAGCGCCAGGAACAGCGGCAGCAGCGCACCAATGATCGGGCCGATATAGGGAACAAAGCGCAGCGCCAGCGCCAGCAAGCCCCACAGCAGCGCATTGGGTATCCCCAGAATCCAAAGCCCTGCTGTAACCGGTATGGCATAGACGATATTCACGACCAACTGCATGAGAAGATACCGGCCGACCCGCTTGCCGGCATCCTGGAGCGCCTCGGTAGTTCGATGAAGATCACCATAGCCGACGAGGCGTATGAAACGGTCGCGCAGGTCCTCGCGCTCAAGCAGCATGAATATGACGACGACGACGATCAGGCCTGCCGACGCCAGCGGGCTGATCAGCGGGCCGATCAGGTTCTGCAGAACCTGGAGCGGCCTTTCGCGTGCGATGATCTCGACGGGCACCGGCTCGCGCCGTGGCTGATCCGCGGCGGGCGGCGAGGTTTCCTGCCTGTCGAGTTCCTGGCCAACACGTTCGATCGCCTCGCTCAGCCTGGCGATGACGCCGCCGCCGACGCCGGTCTCCTTCAGGGATCGGACTTTGGTCAGGATATTTGACTGGTAAAGCGGGATGTTCTGCGCCAGTTCGCTGACCTGCGTGGCGACAATGAAGGAGAACAGCGCAAGCACGGTGAATGCGCCCAGCACACTGGCGATGACCGCAGGAAGACGGGGAATGCCGACCCGTTTGAGTGCCGAAACCAAGGGTGCAAGCGCAAAGGTCAGCAGCAGCGCGATTGCGATCGGCAGGAAAACCTCGCGCCCGAAATACAGGGCCGCAACCGCCGCCACGACGGTCGCGACGGTGGGCAGCGACATGCGCGGCAGGGCCATGGCAGCCGAAACAACGCCCACCAGCCCGGGCTCCGACGGATGCATGCCGTTTCGCCGATTGGCCGCCACTTGATGCCTCCACCCTGCCATAGCCATGATCAGGCATATTGAGCCGGCGTGCAACTTTCGCTTCTTCGCGCCGGCGAGTTCGAAGACGCGATCGGCAAGGGCGGCGCTTTGCGGCCCAACTGGACAGCCGGACGGGCGCTTTGGTCGCCGGACAAAACAACTGACGTGGTGATCGGTTCCGCACAGGCAGAAGACGAGGTCAGGCTTAATACGAATGGCTCAGCCAATGACGGTCGAACACGTCGACGATGGCGCGGAACTCGGCCGGCGGGATCTGGCTGGCGCCGCCGTCGCTGTCTCCGACGAGGAATTGCGCCAGCTGCCGGTCAACCGCTTCCGTCTGCTCGACGGACAGGCCAAGCGATGCCAGATCGGCGGCGATCGATCCGTCGGGCGGCAGATATCCGCCCCATGCCTGGGGCGCCGGATTGCGCAAGCGGACCATCAGGATCCGGGTCAGCGACGGCTGCGGCTCCGGGCCGATGATGGTGGTGCCGCACAAATAGCCGCCAAGCACGCTTCCCGGCCGCGAGTGCGGAAACAGGCACAAGAAGAATTGCGCCTCGCCGCTGGCTTCCTTCAGATGCGCATAAAGCCCGCGTTTTGCCGACGTCATCTGCCCACCGAGCAGCAGCTGCCCGGTCGGCAAGGCCTCGCGATAGGCGGCGGTCAGGCCGTTCGCCCCCGGCCCGACCTCAATCGACAGGCTGCCCCTGATCAGCTGGCCGCGATAGTAGGGCGACAAGGCGCTGGAATAACAGGCGTAGGTTCCGGCAAGGGCCAATCCAGGGCTCCGCTCCTCATGCCCGGCAGCGGTTTCGAAATGCGCATTGGCGCGGCGCTCCAGTTCGGCCCTGTCGATGCCGTGGCGGGCACAGATCGCCGCGGTAAAACCTGGCAGGTCGCTCTCGGCGATCCAGGCGCCGGGCTGCTCCAGCTTGAGCAGCTTCGTCCAGTCGTCGTAGACGCTGAGCTCGCGTGGCTGGGAGCGCCCCTGCAGCCATTTATCGGCGCGGCCGAGGTCGAACGCCGTCTTCGGGTTGACGCCCCGGAACGCCGCCGCAAGGTCCTTGCGGGTGACGGTCCCCAGCACGGCCGCGGTCAGCCGCAATTTCTGCGCGATATGCTGTGCCATCCTACCCGCCCCTTTATGCCGCCGCGAGGATAGCACGCGCCGGCTATACTTTTCCACAAGCCAATATTCCAGAAATTCCGGAGAATTCCACGCCCCTCCACGCGCCTGCGCTTTTCGCCCCGCCGGGCGGCGCTAAGGTCGCGCAGGGCAGGGGCAAGTTATGAAACTCACGCTATTTAGGCCTGAATACCAACACCCTTCCTCAGTCATTTGAACGACGGCGAAGCCGAGCTCTCGGCACCGGCACAAACCAGCGTAGATGCCGCCTCAACAAGGAAGGAATAATTCGATGTCCTGGATTGCCTCCCCCAAAATCCCTTTCACCGCGGTTGCGGCTGGATCCGCTGCACTGCTGCTGCTGACCTTCGGGCCGGATGGACCGTCGCGTGCCGCTGCCGGCTCGCGCGCGGCAGCGACATATGGCAAGGCGGCTCCTGCGGCGCCGGTCATCGATCCGACGCGCATCGAAGTCGACGGCGGCGCGCACGTGATACGCTTTTTCATCGACGGCAAGCAGGTCGCCCTGCTCGACTCGAACGGCTTCAGGGATTGATCTTAACACCAGCGTTGGCCGCGACATTGAGCGGCCAAGCGCAACTGGATGTCTGGGTTCTGTCGCGGCCGCTCCAAGCTTCGGCCTGATGCGGCTGCAAGCCTACACGTGCCGGCAACTGCTCACATTGTACTTTTCCACAAGCTAATATTCCAGAAATTCCGGAGAATTCCACGTCCTTCCACACAGCGGCCGTGTTCGGGCCGGCGGCCGCGGTTAACCTTACGTTAACCATGGAGGGACCTCGTCATGAAACTTGCCCTGTCTGCACTTCTCACCGTGCTCGCACTTTCGCAAGCCGTGGAGGCCAAGACGAAAGCCGTTGCCACCGATGCCAAAGCGTCCTCAGCCGAGAAAAACCGGCCTCCGCTCGACAACAAGTCCACCAGCGGGATCACGTCGTCTGATGCGACGGCGGCGCCAGCCGACAACAATGGATCCAGTCTGTATCCGCCGGCGATCTATTTCAATTTCTAGAGTCCCTCCATCCGTTGTGGGGCTCAATCTTTAACCGGCCGTACGCCGCTTGCGGTGTCCGCGATCGACGGGTCCGCATTTCGACAGGTCACCTGTTCGACAAGTCATTTGTTCGACAGGCCACTTGATCGACAGGCTTAGCCGGCGGCGCGCCAGGCTGTGATCCTCCACCTTCCGGTGAAATCGGCTTCAACCACGAGGCATCGCCGACTTCGACGGGCGATACGGCCTCCTGGCATGAGCAACAAGGGTGCCCTGCCCGCTTCACGCGCCAGCGATGGCACAGTTGCCACCACGCTTGACCTTGCCGCCATCCGCCGGATAGTCCGCTATCCCCTTCGATGAAAGACCCTAATATGACAGACGCGATCGCAAGAGACAGCAACGGCGCCCAGTTGAACGAGGGCGATCCGTCACCCTGATCAAGGATTTGAAGGTCAAGGGCACGTCGGAGACGATCAAGCGCGGCACGCTGGTGAAGAACATCCGCCTCACCGCCAATCCCGGCGAGATCGAGTGCAGCACCAAGCAGGTCAAGGGCCTGGTGCTGAAGACCGAGTTCCTGAAAAAGGCGTGATCGCGCCCGGCACTCAGGTGCGTAACCGGCCGCCCCCGGCGCCACTCCTTGAAAGCGCGCGAAACTGCGATATATCAATGACTAAGCGTGCGTTGCACGCGACGTAGTGCTTTGGTCAAGCTTCATCTGTGGAGGTTGTCATGGCAAACGATCTGATGGAAGGAAAGAAGGCCCAGGATTGGATCAACCTGATCCTTGCGGCATGCCTGTTCATCTCACCCTGGGTTATCGGCTTCGCTGCTGAAACCGCTGCTGCCTGGAACGCCTGGATTGCCGCGGTCGTGCTCGGCGCCTTGGCGCTCGCGGCGCTTTCAGTATTCGCCGAATGGGAAGAGTGGGTGAACCTTGTCGTCGGGCTCTGGCTGATCGCGTCGCCCTGGCTGCTCGGCTTCGTGGCAAACGCCAACGCAATGGCGACCCACGTTGTCCTCGGCGTGCTGGTGGTTGCGGCATCGGCCTGGGCAGTCTGGGACTCCCGTCATCATCCGCCAGCGCATGCGTGATCGGTGACGACTGATGCTTGTCGCCCAAAAGCATGCCCTCGGGCCTGACCCGAGGGTGCGCAGCGGTTTTGGGGGTAACGACAGGCACAGAAACAAAGACTTAAAGCGCGTCGATTTCCTTTCGAACGCGAGGCGCTTTAAGGGAGGAGCGCGGCGCGCGAGCGGCGGGCTCCTTCTAAAGCCTGAGATCGGGCCCGCTAGAGTGTTTTTGCAGCCAGGAGGAATCTGGCGTTGCAGAAATGCGGCTAAAACGAACAGATAGAGCGGACGCCAGTCAAATTCGCACGCCTCCCGCCCGCCGTATCCCGGCCAAATTGTCTTTTTGTGCTCCAAAATCCCGCCGCCCAAAGTCCGCCGCCGCGGATGCGGATGGCAGCGCTGGCGCGGCGTTCGCTGAGGACGCACCGACGAGCATGCCGCACTGCACCCGGCAAACTTCCACTTATGTTGCACTGCGTTAGATTTGTTGCATTGCAATATCAATGCATTGCGTCGAGTCTTCGCACGGGTGGCTTTTCAACGACTTCGCGAGGTTTTGCCGTGTCAGCATCGTTTCGGCCTGATATCGAAGGGCTGCGTGCGTTGGCGGTGTCCGGCGTCGTCGCGTTCCATTTTGGTCTGTCGGACCTGCCTGGCGGCTTCACCGGCGTCGACATCTTCTTCGTCATCTCCGGCTACCTGATCACCGGCCAGCTGCTGCGGGAAATCGCCGAGGACGGCAGGCTGGACCTGTGGCGGTTCTATGCAAGGCGCGCCCGGCGCCTGCTGCCGGCCTCGCTGTTCGTCATCTTCGCCACGCTGGTCGCCGGCTACTTCATCCTGTCGCCCGACGAACAGTCGCTCTATTCGAAAGGCGCCATGTTCGCCTCGGCCTATGCGATCAATTTCTGGCTGATACGCTGGTCGTTCGACTATTTCGCCCCCGACGCGGCGAACAACCCCTTCATCCACTTCTGGTCGCTCTCGGTCGAGGAGCAGTTCTATTTCGTATGGCCGGGGCTGCTTCTGCTGGCGGCATGGCTGCGCCCGGGCAAGCGCACGGCGATCCTGGTGATCGGCCTCACCGGCGCGGTGTCGTTCGCCGTCTGCGCCTGGCTCACCACCGTGGCGCAGCCCTGGGCCTTCTATTTCTCGCCGCTCAGGGCCTGGGAATTCGCCGCCGGCGGCCTGGCGACGATGGCGCCGGTAAAATTCTGGCGAGAGCGCCCGCAACTGGGCGCAGCACTGGCATGGCTTGGCCTGGCGCTGATCGCCGGTGCCTATCTGACCTTCAGCGAGCAGGACACTCCCTTCCCCGGCTTTGCGGCGGTGGTGCCGGTGGCCGGCACCGTGCTCCTGCTGCTCAGCGGCTCCGGCAATGTCCAAAGAGGGCCGAGCGCCATGCTGGCGCTGCCGCCCCTGCAATGGGTGGGGAAACTTTCCTACTCACTCTACCTCTGGCACTGGCCGGTCATCGTCTATGCGACGATGATGGTGCCCGACCTGGCCTGGCCGGGGCGGCTTGCCTGCGCCGCATTGACGCTGGCGCTGTCGCTCTTCACCTATAATTTCATCGAAAACCCGATCCGTCGCAATGGCTGGCTGATGGCGAACGCGGCGCGCGCGCTAATCCCCGCCGCAATGCTGACCGGCGCCGGCGTCGTGGCGACTTACGCCAATGCGCGCCTTGCCGTGGACGGCCTCGACCCCTCGCAACGCATCATTGCCGAAACTGCCGCGCAGCCCTCTACCGCGCGCGCCAAGGTAGGCTGCGTTGTCGACTACGAGACAGTGACGCCGAGGGCCTGCGAGTTCGGCGCCAAGAATGCCGAGCGCTCGATCGCGCTGTTCGGCGATTCGCATGCCGATCACTGGTCGACGCCGCTGATCGAGGCGGCGAAGAAGAACGACTACAAGGTCGTCACTTGGCTCAAAGCCGCCTGCCGGGCATCGCGGCTGACGGTCTGGAGCTCGAAGCTGAAGCGTGACTACACCGAGTGCGATCAATGGCGCGAGCAATCGATCAAGGAGATCATCGCCCTGCGCCCGAGCCTGGTGGTGATCTCGGAGATCTCGCTGACCAGTTCGCGCAAACTGTCGCCCGACGCCCGGCAATCCGAAAGCCTCGATCAGGACTGGCAGGGCGGCCTGCGCGCAACGTTGGAGGCGTTCAGCCAGGCCGGGCTGAAAGTCGCCTTCATCCGCGATGTGCCGTTCAACACCCTGTTTGTCGACACCTGCGTGGCCCGCGCGCTGTGGCGTGGACAGACGCCATCGGTATGTGACGCGCCGCGAACCGACGCCGCCAACGACGCCATGGCCGCGGTGGAGCGTGACATCGTGCGCGCCGTCCCCAACGCGACCTACATCGACATGACCGACCGGTTCTGCGACGCCAAGACCTGCCATGTCTTCATCGATGGCAAGCTGGCCTATCGCGACCGCCACCACATGGCGACGCCCTTTGCGCAAACACTGGAGCCGACGGTCGAGCGCGCGCTGTTCTCGACCGGGGCGGCCGGGAAGTAAGGCGCGCAAGACGCGCCTTTCACCAGCGTCTCGGTGCCCCCAGTCTCAGTGCAAGCCAAACTCGCGCAGCAGTTCTTCGCGGTAGCGCACGAACCGGCTCTCGCTGCGATCGCGGGGGCGCGGCAGTTCAACCTCGACCAGCCGTGCTGTGCCGCCCTTCTCCCTGGGCAGGATCAGCACCCTGTCGGCAAGATAGATCGCTTCCTCCAGATCATGGGTGACCATGACCATGGTGACGTTCTCCTCGCTCCAGATGCGTGCCAGTTCCTCCTGCATGCCGATCTTGGTCATGGCGTCGAGCGCGCCTAGCGGCTCGTCGAGCAGCAGGATTTCAGGTTGCACGGTCAAGGCCCGGGCAATGCCGACGCGCTGTGCCATGCCGCCCGAAAGCTGCCTGGGATAGGCATCGCTGAATTCGGCCAGGCCGACGAGCGCGGTATAGAAGCGGGCCTTGTCCTCGGCTTCCGCCTTGGGCACGCCCCGCACTTCTAGGCCAAAGGCGACGTTGCCGAGCACCGTCAGCCAGGGCAGCAGGCGCGGTTCCTGGAAGATGACCGCGCGCTCGGCGCCGACGCCATGGACCGGCCTGCCGTCGATCGCGACACCGCCGCTGTCGGCGGTCTCAAGACCGGCAAGGATGCGCAGCAGCGTGGTCTTGCCCGATCCGCTGACGCCGACGATGACGAGACATTCGCCGGAGCGGATATCGAGGTTGAGCGCCCTCAGCACGGCAAGCAGGCGCCCGCCGAGGGTGAAGGATTTGGAGAGGTCGCGTATCGTGACCTCGCCGCCGCTTGTGCTGGCCATGGCCGTCTCCCGATCAATTGGTTTTCGTTTCGCCGCGCCCGTAAAGAATATCCGCGGCTTTCAGCCTGCCCTTGGGCAGCCGGCCGTCGCGCTCGAGCACGCCGACCCAGAAGTCTATGTCGCGGTCGTCGGCCTTCGCCCCTTCGCGCAGCCCGAAGCCGGTCCAGTAGCGCGCCAGCTCGCCATTTTCGCCGCGTTTATCGAGGATCTCCGCAAGCACCTTGCGCGCCTCGTTCGGGTGCTGGCGCGACCAGTCGGCGGCGCGGGCCGACTGTTCGACGAAATTGCGGGCGCCATCCGGATGCGCCGCGATGAAGTCGCGCCGCAGGACAATGAAGCCGCCGGCCAGTTCGCCCAGCACGTCGGTGTCGTTGAACACGCCGCGCACACCGCCCTTGTCGACCAGCGCGCCGGCAAACGTCGCCTGCCAGTAGCCCAGTGCCGCGATATCGACCTGGCGTGACCGCAAGGTCTGTTCAAGCTGTGGCCCGGGCACGACGACGAGGTTGGCGGCATCAGGCGGCAGGCCGACGCCGTGCAGCGCCTCGCGGACGGTATAGTCGAGATGGGCGCCGAGCGTGTTGACCGCAATGGTCTTGCCGGCGATGTCGGCAATCGATTTGATCGGGCTGTCTTCCAGCACGTAGAAGATGCTGCGCACTTGGCCGTTGATGCCGTTGCTTGGATAGGCAGCGACGAAGTCGTTGCCGCCGGAGATCGAATTGATCACCGCAGCGGTTGCGGCCGAGCCGAGATCGACGCTGCCGGAGGCGAGCGCGAACAGCGATTCCGGGCCGCCGCTGGAGTAGCCGACATTCTCAAGCTTGACGCCGACGTCCTTGAAATAGCCGAGCGCGTCCGCCAGCTCATGCGGCGAGATGCTGCCACGGCTGGCGAGGTAGCGCAACGTGACCGGCGCGGCTTGCGCAACGGCAAAGCGAGGCAGGCCGGAGGCGATGATGCCGGCGGCAAAGGGAGCGCCCGCAAGCAGGGAACGGCGAGTGATTGGCATGGTCCGGACTTTCGTGTTGGAGGATGGGGCCTGTTGGAGAGGATGGTTGAAAGCTGGTCAGTCGATGGGATTGCTCCAGCGGCAGAGCCGCCGCTGCAGGCCGACCAGCGCCTGGTTGGCGATCAGGCCGAGGCCGGCAAGGATGACGATCGCTGCAAACATCAGCGGGATCTGGAAGTTGTACTGCGCGTTCATCACCTGGAAGCCGATGCCCTTGTTGGCGCCGATCATTTCGGATGCGATCAGCAACAAGAGCGCCGTGGTCGCACTCAGCCTCAAGCCGACGAAGATCGAAGGGACGGCCCCCGGAAGCACGACCCGGCGAAACGCGGTGACCCGCGTGGCGCCGTAGACCCGGGCCATCTCGAGCAGTTTCGGATCGACTTGCTTGACGCCGCTGATGGTGTTGAGCAGCAGCGGAAACAGCGTCGCCCAGAAGATGACGAAGACCTTTGATGCCTCCCCCAACCCGAGCAGCAGGATGAACACCGGATAGAGCGCAAGCGCCGAGGTCTGCCGGAAAACCTGCAGGATCGGGTCAAGCGCGGTTTCGACGGCGCGCACCTGGCCCATGAACAGACCAAGCGGGATGGCAACCGCCACCGCCGCCGCGAAGGCGAGGCCGGCGCGCTGCAGGCTGATGGCGATATCGCCAAGCAAGGTGCCGCCGGCCAGACCATTCCACAGTGCGGAGACGATCGTGTCGACCGGCGGCAGCACCGCGGCGTTGACCCATCCCGCGCTGCTCGACACCTGCCAGATCGCGAGGAAGCCGATCAGGATGCCGTAGCGGGACAGGAAGCGGATGACAGTGCGGTTGGCCAGGCGCGGGAAATCGGCGCCAAGGCCGGTTCTGCCGTCATGTGCATCGATTGTCACCCGCTGCTCGATGTGTTGCAAACTCATCGTCTTGCCCTTTGCTTCAAGAGAATCTATTCGGCGGCCAGCACCTTGGAGCGGGCGGCGGTCCAGGGGTTTTCCGGCCGCCTGAGGCCGAGATTCTCGCGCAGCGTCCTGCCCTCGTAGGCGGTGCGGAACAGGCCGCGACGCTGCAGCTCGGGGATCACCAGGTCGACGAAATCGTCGAGCCCGCCGGGCAGCCACGGCGGCAGGATGTTGAAGCCGTCGGCGGCGTCGTTGCCGAACCATTCCTCCAGCTGATCGGCAACCTGCGCCGCGCTGCCGATCACGGTGTAGTGGCCGCGGGCCGTCGCCACCCACTGGTAGAGCTGGCGGATGGTGAAGTTGTGCTCGTCGGCAATCTGGCGGATCAGCGCCTGGCGGCTCTTCATGCCTTCGGTTTCCCGGCTCGGCGGCAGCGGTCCGTCGAGCGGGTAACCCCGGATGTCGAGCGTCTGGCCGGCCAGCCCATTGAGCAGGGCCACGCCATCCTCGGGAAGGATCAGCTCGTTCAGCTGCTGGTACTTGGCGCGGGCTTCCTCGTCGGTGCGGCCGACGAAGGGTGCTACGCCCGGCATGATCAGCACCTGCCCGGGATCGCGGCCGACTGCCGCCACGCGCGCCTTGATGTCGCGGTAGAATTCTTGCGCCGAGGCCAGGTTCTGATGGGCGGTGAAGATGACCTCAGCCGACTGGGCGGCGAGCTTGCGTCCGTCCTCCGACTGCCCGGCCTGAACCACCACCGGATGGCCCTGCACCGGTCGCGGCACATTGAGCGGGCCTTTGACGCTGAAATGCCGGCCCTTGTGGTCGAGGTCGTGAAGCTTGTCCTTGTCGTAGAAGCGCCCCGACTTCTTGTCGCGGATGAAGGCATCGTCTTCCCAGCTGTCCCACAGCGCCTTGACCGTCTCGACATGTTCATGCGCGCGGGCATAACGCTCGGCGTGGGCAGGCTGCGTCTCGCGATTGAAATTGCGCGCGGTCTCGTCACCCGCCGAGGTCACCACATTCCAGCCGGCCCGGCCGTTCGACAGCAGGTCGAGCGAGGCGAACTTGCGGGCGAGCGTATAGGGCTCCTCATAGGTGGTGGAGGCGGTGGCGATGAAGCCCAGATGCGTGGTGAGCGGCGCCAATGCGGCAAACAGCGTCACCGGCTCGAACCCGGCGATCTTGGCATTGCCGCCTTCGCGGGCGCCGAGGCCGACGGTCAGATTGTCGGCCAGGAAATAGGCGTCGAACAGGCCGCGCTCGGCGGTCAGCGCGAGCTGCCTGTGGAACTCGAAATTCGTCGCGCCGTCGGCCGGCGCGTCAGGATGGCGCCAAGCTGCGATATGCTGTCCGCCACCGGGCAGGAAAGCACCAAGCTTGATCTGCCTCGACTTGCTGGGTCTGGTCATTGCGGGCTCCTTCTGAGCTGTGCGGGAAGCGAATTGAGGACACGGGGCCGGTATTCAGGCGGCAAGACCGACGCTGCGTGGCACCGCACGGCATGCTTCGGCGACCGCTTGGCTGGCGCGAGCATGGATGGCTTCGGACACCAGCACGCCGTTGGCGAAGTCCTTGTCGGAGGCGTAGATCGCGGTCGGCAGGGTCAAAGCCTCGAAGAAGCCGAACAGCGGCCGCAGCTGATGTTCGACCACCAGCGAATGACGATCGCCGCCGCCGGTTGCAGCAAGGATCACCGGCTTTCCCCGCAGGGATGACGGGTCGAGCAGGTCGAAGAAATGCTTGAAAAGCCCGGTGTAGCTGCCTTTGAAAGTCGGCGAGCCAACCACCAGAACGTCGGCGCCCAGCAATCGCTCGACGATGTTCCTGGCCGATGGATCCAGATCGCCAATGCGCCTTGCCAGCGGAAACGACCGACCGAGATCCTCGATGTCGAAAACGGTCGAGGCTGCATCGGTGCTGCTCGCCACCTCCGCAACGATGTGGCTGATGAACGCCTTGGTCTTCGACGGACGGGTCAGGTTGCCCGACAGCCCTACCACCAGATTTTTCGACATTTGGGCTCCTCGCAAAACGCTTGTGTGCGTTAACTCTACTAAGTTTATAGAGTTTAATGAGAAAGAAGATTTCAAAACGAGCCCGCCAAGCGGATTGAGTTTGCGGCACATCGCCGTTGATTGGTTCTTTCGACGCGAAATGCGAACGGCGAGTTCGGCAACGGCGCCTTGACCGCATTCCGGCCATGCGTTGATGATCTCACACCAAAGGCATCGCCCCGGAGGATTCGCATGAAAACAGCCGTTCTGACGCACCTGCCCCTGGCCATTTTGCTGGCATCGCCGGCGCAGGCGGGCTGGAAGCCGGTCGAGAAGGTCGAGACCTACGCCGTTTCAGGGCAGACCGGTCCCCAGCTCCATGCCTCGATGGGCGAGCGCGGTCCGACGATCGGCAAAAGCAGGGTCCGCGCCATGGCCTATACCAATTTCAAGCTGACCTGGGTCAGGGACTATCAGCGGCAAGGCAATGCCTGTGTGCTGGTGTCGGCGCGCCCAAAACTCATCATAACCTATACCTTGCCCAAAGCGTCCGGGCCGGTGCCGGCCGCCGTGCAGAAGAGCTGGGACGTTTTCGCCGCTGGCCTCGCCGCCCACGAAAAGGTGCATGGCGACATCATCGTCGACATGGTCCGCAAGATCGAGACGGCGACCATCGGCCTGTCCGTCGCCGACGATCCCGGCTGCAAAAAGATCAGGACCGAAATGACCACGCGGCTTGCCGAACTCTCCCAGGCGCAGCGGCAGGCAAGCCGCGATTTCGACCGGGTAGAATTCGCCCCGCGCGGCAATCTGCAGCGGCTGATCGTCGCTTTGCTGATGGGGCGGTAGTATTGTGACGCCTGAGCGAGGCACCCCCCTCTGCCCTGCCGGGCATCTCCCCCTCAAGGGGGGAGATTGCGCCTTCGCGTCGCTCCCGCCTCAATCGCCGATGTTGAAGGACGAGGTGCGGCGTTGCGGTCAGCCAATCTCCCCCCTTGAGGGGGAGATGCCCGGCAGGACAGAGGGGGCGCCGTAGAGTGCAGGCCTCGCCTCACCCCGTCACCGGCGTCCACATCACATCCTCGACCCGCATCGCCCCCGTCGCCAGCATCACCAGCCGGTCGAAGCCGAGTGCGGCGCCGCTTGCCTGCGGCATGATGGCCAGTGCGGCGAGGAAATCCTCGTCGATCGGATAGCGTTCGCCGTAGATGCGCTGCTTCTCGTCCATTTCGAGGATGAAGCGCCGGCGCTGCTCGTCGGCGTCGGTCAGCTCGCCGAACGCATTGGCCAGTTCGACGCCGCAGCAATAGAGCTCGAAGCGCTCGGCGGTCCTCGGGTCATCGGCGCTCGGCCGGGCAAGGGCGGCCTCCGAGATCGGATAGCCGTAAAGAATGGTGGCGCGCCCCTGCCCCAGCGCCGGCTCGATCTTTTCCACCAGCACCCGACTGAACAGATCGGCCCAATTGTCGTCGGGCGCGGTGCGCAAGCCCGCCTGGACCAGAGCCGCATGCAGCGCCTCGCGATCGGTGCTGCCGTCGGCGGCGACCGTGACCAACAGATCGATACCGGCATAGCGGATAAAAGCCTCGGCGACGCTCAACCGTTCCGGCTCGGCGAACGGATCGGCCTCGCGGCCGCGAAAGGCGAAGCGTTTCGTGCCGGCGCGCTCGGCGGCCAGCGCGACAAGCCCGGCGCAATCCTGCATCAGGCTGTCGTAGGTCTCATCGGCCCGGTACCATTCGAGCATGGTGAAGGACGGATGGTGCAATGGGCCGCGCTCGCGGTTGCGATAGACGGCACTCAGGCTGAAGATGCGTTTCTCGCCGGCGGCGAGCAGCTTCTTGCAGGCGAATTCCGGCGAGGTGTGCAAATAGAGCGGCTGGTGCCGCCCATCTGGGCCGAGCGCCTCGGTGGCGAAGGCCGACAGATGCGCCTCGTTGCCGGGCGAGACCTGCAGCGCCGCGGTCTCGACTTCGACGAAGTCGCGGCGGGCAAACCAGTCGCGCACGGCCGCGGTGATGGCGTTGCGCAGGATCAACCGCGGCCGCCGGTCGGCGTGAACATCAGGCGTCCACCAGGGCGAGGCGGCGGTCATGGCGACAGGATTTGCATCGAGGACTGGCGATTGCCGCCAAGATGCGCTAGGCCGCACCGAACGGCTCCCGCAGCCGATTTGCGCCATTCGGCGCTCCCAGGCCAGTCAACGCTGTTAGGAATAAAGCCCGTGAAGGTCATCGCCAGTTCCCTACGCAAAGGCAATGTCGTCGAAAAGGACGGCAAGCTCTATGTGATCCTCTTTGCCGAAAACATCCATCCGGGCAAGGGCACGCCGGTGACCCAGCTCGACATGCGCCGCATCTCCGACGGGGTGAAGGTTTCGGAGCGCTACCGCACCACCGAGCAGGTCGAGCGCGCCTATGTCGAGGAGCGCGAGCATACCTTCCTCTACCACGACGCCGAAGGCTATCATTTCATGAACCCGGAAAGCTATGACCAGGTCGCGGTGCCGGAAAGCGTGGTCGGCGAGATGGCGCCCTATCTCAAGGAAGGCATGGCGGTGCAGATTTCACAGTACAACGGCATCGCCATCTCGCTGGTGCTGCCGCAGCGCGCCACCTTCGAGGTGGTCGAGACCGAGCCGGTGACCAAGGGCCAGACGGCGTCCTCATCCTACAAGCCGGCGACGCTGTCCAACGGCGTGCGCACGCTGGTTCCGCCGCACATCACCGCCGGCACCCGCGTGGTGGTGATGACGGCTGATGCCGCTTATGTGGAGCGCGCCAAGGACTGAGAGGCAGGATCATTTTTGTCGTCGCTGAAGGTGTCGCGCGCGATGAATGCCAGGGCGCAACTCACGCCGGTGCCGCCATGCGTGCCGTCTCCTTCACTGAACAGTGCAGATTCAGCCAAGGATGAAACCCGCCACCAGAACCGTAAGGATCATCGACAGCGGGACGGCAAGCAGGCAGCAGGCCTCCAAGGTGTTGATTTGCCAAGAGTTCATCGGGCGCTTCCCAGTTGGTTTCCTGTCTAAACGGTCAGACCGGGATGGCAGTTCCACGAAAAATCTCCCGCGTCATTCCGTGCCACGATCATGCCGATCGACACGAACCTCGGTCATCCAGCGGGCACGCGCCAGATGCGTCGCCCAGGCGCGGAATGCCCGTTCTGGCTCCTGCTCCGGGTCAATGTGCAGGACGGTGTGGGCGACCTCACGCCAATCGGCGCTGTCCGCCGAAGCATCGAGCAGCCGGATGTAAGTCAGCATGCAGTGCTCGTCATACGCGGTCAGCGCCGAAGACGTCGGCGCCGTATCTGCGAAATGAGCGTTTTGCGGCATCTTTGGCATTGTGATTTACCAGCAATGGCGCAGCGTAACAGGCCGTCGGGAAACCCGCGCCCTTCAATTGGAGGACGCTGGCCAAAACGCATTGCCAAACGCCCCGTTTGCCCCTTCACCGCGGCCGCCGCATCAGCATCATGCCGTAATGCACCGCCAGCAAGTCCAGCCCGATTTTGAGCAGTTTCGACAGCACATCCCGCGGCTCGCCGGTCTGTTCGGCCAGGCTCTTCACCGTTTCGCCGGCGCAGCAGACTTTTTGCACCACGACCGACACCTCCCAATGCGCAAGCGCCCTGGTGGCGTCGGCATAGGCGCGGCCGGCGGACAGGATGCGGTCGGCAACGCCGCCGCCGATGCGTCCGCCGTCGACGCGCTCGATCAGCGCCATCGGCTTGACGCCGTCCTGTGCCGAGACGCGAAAATCCTCGCGGTAGCGCATGCCCGCCTCGCGCTGCTGGCGCGACAGCGAGGTGATGCCGGTCAGCGGGTCGACATTGCGCACCCGCACAATCCCGCCGGTCGCGGTGTGGCCGTTATTGGACACCTCATAGACGCGCCTCGCCTCCAGCGTGCCGGTCGCCAGCCGCTTGCGGCCAAAGGCATCGTCCTTCAGCGCGAAATCATGACCGACCTGCTTGCGGATGCGCACCTGCTCGGCCTCGCCCGTGGGTAATTTGGGCGGTTTGGCCTTTTGGGCGGTCTTCTTGCTCATCTGTGGCTCCTCGTTTCATTGCTGTCTTCGCAGAACCTGGGCTGCTCCGCGCAGCGGGGGCGAGGAACCGGGCCGCCGTGCTTGGCGAGAAGACTCTCGACCGATGCCGCTCACGCTGCGTCCGCGAGAGCCGTACGGCGATGGTCGCAGAACCGCGCCGCGTGATAGGCGCAGTAGCTTTTCAGCGGCCGCGTGCGCAAGCCGCAGCACAGCATCGCCAGTGCCGGCCGGCTGCCGGGCGCGTCGTTTTCGGGATTTTGCTCGAGCGTCAGGTCGAGCGGTGCGCGGCAGCGGTTGAACAGGCAGTCGATGAAGCGCATGGCCGCGACATGCGGCTGGCGCCCGACGGCGGCAGCGGGGCGCGGCGACGGCAGCTTGAGGGCCTCGCCGTCGGGCCCTTGGATCTCGCGCATCAACGGGCGCTGCGGCAGCCAGACCGGCGGCGCCAGCCTGGCCGGCGTGCGGGCGATGCTTTGCAATTTTGTGTCGGTATAGGCGGGCATGATGTTCTTCCATCGAGATCGAAAGGGTTGCGTAGATGCCGAAGCTGCCCCCTCTCCCCGTTCACGGGGAGAGAATGCCGGCAGGCAGGTGAGGGGCGGCGCGGCGTCGCCGATTACCTCTCCCAGGGGAAACCGCCCTGCCCGTGCGCCGGTCGAAGACGATGACCGTGCCGTCCTCGGTGCGGCTGCACGAAAGGCCCGCATTGCACGCGCCGAAATTCGGGGCCGGAGCCGTGAGGGGACGGCTCTGGCCGTTCCGGTCGCCGCCGCTGACGGCAGGGCCACCGGATCCGAGGCGCGAGCCTCGGGCTTCGTCCCGGCCGGAGAGGAGGACAGCCGGGACGGATGGGAAAGCGAGATGGAGCGTGGCTTGTGCATGGCTATATATAAGCATAACTCAAAAAATTATGCAAGCCATTCTTTCATGGACGAAACCGATTCTTATGTTTCAGATGGCGCCATGGCGAAAACCTCATTGTCGATCAAGGTCGGGGCGGCGATCCGCAAGGCGCGCAAGCAGCGCGGCCTGGTGATGCGCCATATTGCCGAGCACAACGACACCGACGTCGCCGCTGTCGGCAATTGGGAAACCGGCCGCAACCTGCCGAAAACCGAGAACCTTTTGAAGACCGCCGCCTTCCTTCGCGTCGACCCGGTGGCGCTCGGCAAGGGCGAGGTCGTCTTCCTCGACGACGCCGACAATGTTGCCGACGCCGAGATCGTCACCGACGCCGCCCCCCTGCCCGCCGGCCCGATGGACATCGAGCTTCTGGGTGCCGCGGTCGGCGGCGACGACGGTGACTTCACCTTCAACGGCGAGGTCGCCGGCTATGTCCAGCGCCCGCCCGGCATCGCCCATCTGCGCAAGGTGTTCGCCCTGCACGTGCTCTCCGACTCGATGGTGCCGCGCTACGAGCCCGGCGAGATGCTCTATTGCGGCGGCCGCGACGCTGTGCCCGGCGACCACGTGGTGATCGAGATGTTTCCCGAGGAAAACGAGCGCAACGGCAAGGCCTTCATCAAAAAGCTGGTCAAGCGGACCGCCGCCGAGTTGGTCGTCGAGCAGTACAATCCGCCGAAGTCGCTGACCTTCAACCGCTACGCGATAAAACACGTCTGGCGCGTCATCCCGCTCAAGGAACTGCTGGGGTACTAGGGCGGCGGCGGAGCGCGCCCTTCTCCCCTTGTGGGAGAAGGTGGATCGGCGCGTAGCGCCGAGCCGGATGAGGGGTGCTGGACGGAATGAGGCATCGGCAATCCGTCGCCTTCGCTTCACTTCCCTGGAGCAAAGGCAGGCGTTGGCGATCCGTCCAACACCCCTCATCCGACCTCGCTTCGCGAGGCCACCTTCTCTCACAAGGGGAGAAGGAATCGCCACTCCCCATCAAGCCCGCCTGGATCTCTCCAGCGGAACCTCGCGCTCGCCAAGCATCCGCGCCTCGGCGCGGCGCTGCTGCCGCTCGTCGATGAACGCCGCCTGGATCGAGACGGCCGCGCCCGGCAGGCCATCGGCGCGACAGGCCGAGCAGCGAAGCCGCCCCGACAGCGCCACCAGCGGCGTCTGCGCGGTCACCCCGAATCGCCTCAGCTCCGCCGGCTTCCACCATCTGTTTCGACCGCAATCGATACACTCGACCGCGATCGAGACGACCTCGGCGATCGTTGCTTCCTTGCCCGGCAATGCCATCGTCCCTGATGCCTCAGTTCCTGTTTTGTTCACAACATTAGGGGTTTTTCCCGAAGAGTCGAGTCGGTTCCGCTCAACCCATGCAAAAGTTTAACTTGTGCCATTTTTCGAGTTATGCTTCCATGTGATATCCCAGATGAATGGGCGACGGGACCGGGTCTCCGTCGCGCCGCCGCCAGCCAAGGAGACGAAGATGGACGCCCTCTCCGCCCAGTTCGCCCGCGATTGCGGCTATACCAGCGACAGCCCGGCCATGCTCGCCGCCCTCGCGGCTATCCGCCTCGACGGCATAGGCCGGGCGCGCCTCGGCCATGGCCAGCGCAAGGCGCTGGTCGACCGGCTGAAGCTCGGCGAGGCCTTGTTCCTGGCGGCGATCCGCCCGGCGCAGTCGGCTGAAGAGGCGATCGAGGACGCCGCCCGCTTCATCGCCTGTTATCGCAACATGCCGCGCTGGCGCCAGGAAAGGCGCGGCGCCGATCTCGCCCGCGCCAGGCAGCAGCTTCTGCTGGCGCGCTTCTTCCGCCGCTACGGCCACCGCCTCTGGGCACGGCAGGCGGCGTAGGCTAGAGGTGAGTAACGTCGGCGCTGCCCCGCTGCCGGCACCTTCTCCCCGTATAGTGACGGGGCGAAGGGCTGGCCGCAGCGTCGGCTCCACTTCTGCAACGCCGGAGATTGGCGAAATCCTTTGCGACGGCGTCCTTCTCCCCGTCCATATACGGGGAGAAGTGCCCGGCAGGGCGATGAGGGGCAGCGCAGACCTGAGCCGATGCCCTCCACCTGCCCTCCACGCTCCTTGACAATCCGCCCTATTTGTTCTCTTTATGTTCGCACAAAACCCACCCTCAGGACAATGCGGCGTTCGAACCGCCGCGGGCGAACGGGCCGGATGGAAGCCAACATCCTCCACGCTGATCTGGACGCTTTCTATGCCTCGGTCGAACAGTTGCTCGACCCCGCCCTGCGCGGCAAGCCGATCGCCGTCGGCGGCGGCGTCGTCTTGGCCGCGTCCTACGAGGCCAGGGCTTTTGGCGTGCGCGGCGGCATGCCGGGGCGGCGCGCGCGGGAACTCTGCCCCGGGCTGATTTTCGTCGGCGGCCATTTCAAGGATTATCAGCGGCTCGGCGATGCGGCTATTCAAGTGCTCGGCGATTTTACCCCGGTGGTCGAGCGGATTTCCATCGATGAGGCCTTTGCTGACGTCGCCGGCTGCACCCACCTGTTCGGCCCGCCGGCCGAGATCGCGACAACCATCCGCCGCCGCGTGCGGGCCGAGCTTGGCTTGCCGATCTCGGTCGGCGTGGCGCGCACCAAGCACCTGGCCAAGATCGCCTCGCAGGTGGCCAAGCCCGACGGGCTGGTAGTGGTCGATCCGCGCCACGAGCTGGAGTTCCTTCACGATCTGCCGGTCGAGCTGATGTGGGGCGTCGGTCCGGTCACCAGGGAGCGGCTGGCCGGCATTGGTGTGCGCACCATCGGCGAACTGGCGAAGACCAATGGTGGGTCGCTGGAGCGTCTGCTCGGCCCGGCGGCAGGTGAAAAACTCAACGCGCTGGCCTGGAACCGCGATCCGCGAAAACTCGAGACGCAGCGCCGGGCACGATCGGCCGGCGCGCAATCGGCGCTCGGCAGGAAACCGGCCGAGGCAAAAATCTTCGTACCCACCCTGCTGCATCTGGCCGACAGGGTCGCCACCAGGCTGCGGGCGAAATCCCGGCCCGGCCGCACGGTGACGGTCCGCGTCCGCTTTGCCGATCTGCGCTCGGTGACGCGTTCGATCACGCTCGACCAGCCGATTTCGGCAACCGCGATGCTGGCCGAGATCGCCGAGGCGCTGGTGCGCAAGGTGCTTGTCGATCATCCGCACGAAAAGACCATTTCGCTGCTGGCGATCGCCGTCTCGCATCTGGAGAAGCAGCCGGCCCTGCAGCTGGAACTGCCGCTCGGCCTCGACGACGACCGCCTCCGCCCCGGCACCAGGAAGGGTGCGGCGCGCTGGACCGCGGACCGCGCCATCGACAAGATCCGCGACCGCTTCGGCTGGGAGGCGGTCGGCTATGCCTCGGCGCTCGGCCAATCGCGATCGGTCCCCGATGCGTTTCGCGAGCTGGCCGAAAAGGAATTGTAAGTAAGGGAAGGCAGTAGGCAGTAGGGGGGTAGGGGAATGGCCCCTGGAATGGCGTCCTCACCACTGCCCACTGCCCACTGCCCACTGCCTACTGCCTACTGCCCTACTCGCTTCCCAGCGGCGCCACGGCCGGTCCGTTCAAGGCCGTGCCATCGATTGCAAAATGCGAACCGTGGCAGGGGCAGTCCCAGCAGCGCTCGAGCGAGTTCCAGTGGACGTGGCAGCCGACATGCGTGCATGCGGCCGAGCGCTTGTAGAGCGTGCCGTCGTCATCGCGAAATGCGGCGATCTTGCTGAGCCCTTCGCGGACGATGGCACCTTCTCCCGGTCGCAGCTTATCGACGGAATCGATCTCGCCAGGCGCGATATATTCGGCAAAACTCTTGATCGCCGTCGCATTCTCCGACAGGTAATCGCCGATCGCGCCTGCCGTCTTGCGCGATGGCTCGTAGAGTTCGCGCCAGGGACTTTCCTCCTTCAGAATCAGGTCTGAAATCAACAGGCCGGCGACAACGCCATGGGTAATGCCCTGGCCGGAATCCCCGGTCGCCACAAAGACGCGGCTGTCGCCAGGATTGCGGCCGATGAACCCCGCATAATCGACGGTCTCCATCACCTGCCCGGACCACCGGTTGATTTCCACGCCGACATCGGGCACCAGCCTTTTGGTCCAGGCCGTCAGGGCCGCGAAACGGTCACCGGCATCATCGGCCTGTCCTGTCTTGTGGTCTTCACCTCCGACGATCAGGAAGTCGGTCCGACCGTCGCCAGGCTGAAGCCGAACGTAGTGATAAGGGTCTTCAGTATCCCAATACAGCGCATCCGGTATGGTATCGCGCGCGATCTCGAACGACATCGCGTAGGTTCGATAGGGCGCTTGCTTGGTGTGAAGCGCGACCCGATCGTTGATCGGCGAGTTGGTGGCGACAACGGCCGATCTGGCAGACACGGTAGAGCCTGAAACCGTGGTTACACGCACGCCGCCATCAGTCTCCTCGACCTTTTCGACGATAGTATCAGCATAAAGCACGCCGCCGCGCGCGCGGATGGCCGCGGCCAGCCCGCGGAGATATTTGAGCGGGTGGAAGGTCGCCTGATTGGCGTATCGAAGGGCCTGCACATCCGAAAAGCCTGCAAATGGCACGCCCCTGGTCTTCTCGACCTCGACACCGATCTTCAGAGCGGCGTCCAGTTCGCGCGTGATATCGGATTCCTGGCTGCCGGAAGCCGGAAAGAGAAAGCCATCAAGGCGCCGGAAATCGCAAGCGATACGCTCGGTCTCCCGGATGGATTGGATACGGTCGATAGCGGCCGATTGGCTGTGGTAAAAAATCCGCGCCAGGTCCTCGCCGCGCAATTTGGTCAGCTCCGAAAAATAGTCGTCGCAGACAGATGACAGGTGCGCAGTGGTGCGAGCCGTCATGCCGCTTCCGATCCGGCCGCGATCGAGGACAGCCACCTTTTGCCCGGCGACGGCCAGTTCGTAGGCGACCGACAGTCCGGCAATCCCAGACCCGACGACCACGACATCGACCTGTTCGCTTTGCCCGAGCGGCACCGCATCGGGCACGACTTCGGTCGCCGCCCAGAGCGATACAGTCCTTTCATCGCTAACATTCATCGGCGGAGCCTCCCATCCACGATATTCGGTAACGGATGCGAGACTTCAAAGTTCCTCGACGCTTTGAATGCCGACAGAGGCGGCCCTGGTCGTCAGACCAAAAGCTTTGCGCTGCCCCAGGCGATCAGGGCGATGCCGGCTGCCCGGCCAACCCACGGGCCGGCAGGAAACAGTTTTTCCGCCAGCACCAGAATGGCGAGCGCGGCAACCCACACCAGATTCATGACGCCACCCACGAACAACAACGCCATCAGCATCCAGCAGCATCCGACACAAAACGCCCCGTGCAGTGCGCCGAGACGCAGCGCGCCAGTTGCGTGCGGACGCCAGTGGCGGGCAAGGAACGCCGTCGGTGCCCGGCAATGCGACAGGCAGGCGTTCTTGAAGGGCGAGAGCTGATACAGGCCCGCGCCGATCAGGACGATGGCTGAAAGCCAGCGGCTTTGCGAACTCATCATCGTCGCCGAAACGAAGGCTTCGCGTTCGAGCAGCCAATGCAATGCGGTTGCCGCGACGGAGAACCCCAGCCAGACCAGAGGTAGCCTGCCATGAACACGCCGGTCGGCGCGAGCTTGTCCTGGATCTGACCCTGTGCCAGCGCATGGCGATGCACGCGCGCATAGAGCAGGATGGTTGGCGCCGCACTCGGCGACATCATGGCGACCATCATGACCCACCACATGGCGATCATCAGCGCCCAGTTCGCGGCCCCCAGGCCCGCGGCTCCGTCGCCATCGCGCTCATGTCCATGCCGGACATGCCAGACATATCCATGCCAGACATATCCATACCGGGCATATCGGATGTCATGTTCGGAGTTTGCAGGTGGGGGAATAGCGCGAGCCTCGACATCTCCCACGCATTCATGCCGAGCCCTGCGCCGGCGGCGATGTAAAGCCAGGCCAGCAGGCACAGCGCCACCACGCCCGCAATCGTGATGACGCGGTCGCGCTTGAGCAGCCGTTCCAGTGGCGACCCGCCGTTCATGCGCCGCGTCAGGCCCGCACCACCCCGCGATTGTTGAGATGCAGCCGCGCGAACTGGCCGTAACTGTCTTTAGTGGTCACCTGAACCGGCCCGCTGGTGCGCTCGAAGCGCTGCCGATCTCGGCGACGGCATATTCGAAGCCGTTCGGCAACACGATTTGAGCCCGCGAGTCCGCGCCCGTCACCTTGTTGCGGATCGGCTCGCCGACGGTTTCGATGTAGTCCTTGACGAAGATGCGGCCCCTGCGGCCGTCGATATTGAGGTCGAGATCGATCTTGGTGAAAACCGGCTCGTTCATTTTTGTCACGGTCGAGGCGTAGACGGCGAACATCGTCGCGAACGGGTCGGTGTCCTGGCCGGTCATGATGCGCAGCAGCGCGTTACGCTGCTGGTCGGTTGCCTTCTCGTCGACGAAAGCGATGGCTTCGCCGTTGCCCTCGTAGATTGCGCCGGGCCATTTGAAGATCGCGGCGATGCGCAGGCCGTCGAGAACGGTCTCGCCATGATGACCTTCATCGATCTGGATGCCGGCCACGGCATGGCAATGGCCCTTGTCGGGCAGCGCATTGAATTGACAGTTGCAGCCATATTCGCAGGTGCAATTGACGAGTGTCGCGCCCCTTGATTTCCCAAGACGTCATGCTGTCCTCCCTGATCTCGAAATATTAGACGATCATCATACACTGGACTCTTCCCTCTCAAAGGCGCACCCTCAAAAAGGCGAAACCCAAGCGAGAGTTTCGTCCAAGGCTTCACATGTTTGAGATGCGCCGCTGATCGCTTGACCTGTCCGGATAATCTCCGGGTGGGGCAAACGTTCATTGCGCCTATCCGTGTTCAGGCTGCGGCCTAAGGCACGTGCAGCCTGTTTCCGGATCAACTGGGAGGAAACAACATGCCTGATCTTCAACGCAGAGAACTTCTTGTTCAGGGAAGTGCTGCCCTTGCCGCAATTGCTTCTCTCTATACCTCGCGTCGGGCTTACGCTTTTCCAACACGGGCGAGCGAGGAAGTTATTCGGTGGCTGGACCAGCCGACCGAAAATCCCGATCCGGTCGGTATCCAGAAGCAGCTTGTCTGGGAGGATCTGGACAGCTGGATAACGCCAAACGACAAGTTCTTCAGCATCTCGCATTTCAATCGACCAACCATCGACGAGAAGACATGGTCGATGGAGATTGGCGGTCTGGTTAAGAAGCCCCTGAAATTGACCCTCGCCGACATCAAGGCGCGGCCGCGCCAGGAGGTCGTTTTCACAGTCGAATGCTCGGGCAACCACGGTTTTCCGTTTTTCACCGGCGGCATCGGCAATGCCCGCTGGGCAGGGACGCCGCTCGCCCCGATCCTCGAGGAAGCCGGCGTCCTGGAAGATGGCATCGAGGTGGTCTTTTTCGGCACTGACACCGGCGAGGTCGCCATCCGCGACGTCAAGATGCAGCAGAACTTCGCGCGCAGCATGTCGCTTGCCGAAGCGACGAACCCAGACAACCTGCTCTGCTATGAAATGAACGGAGCCGCCTTGCCGGCGGCCAATGGTTTTCCGCTGCGGCTGATTGCTCCGGGCTGGTACGGCATCGCCAACGTCAAGTGGCTGGAGCGCATCGAGGTGCGCGACACCCGCTTCATGAGCCTTCTGATGGCGCGTGACTATGTCACCATCCGGGAGGAAGAGCGCAATGGCGAGACCGTGTGGACCGAGGACTCAGTCGGGCGAGCGCTGATAAAGTCCGCGCCCGCGAAGGTCACCCGCAAGGACTCGGACTACCGCATCATTGGGGCAGCCTGGGGGGCACCGATCGATCGGGTCGAAGTGCAAATCGATCAAGCGCCATGGGCACCGGCGACCATCGACCGCAGCGAGGAGGCCGAACACGCCTGGAAGATCTGGTCCCTGGATTGGCCAAATCCGTCGCCTGGAGAACACACGGTGACCTCGCGCGCGGTCAGCACCACGGGACAGGTTCAACCGGCAATGGACGATCCCTTGATTGCCAAGAAACACACATACTGGGAAAGCAATGGCCAGGTGACGCGCCGCGTGCGTGTCGTTTGATAGACTTTGCGGGAAGGTGAAGCAGGCAGCGCCTGATCGCAGACTGGTTGCCAGCGTCAGTCCTTGGATGCCGTGATGACGAGCGCTGGCATGTCGAAAGCGACGGCGCCGGCTGCTGTCACGTAAGGCATAAGTGCCCGCTCGGCCTCCTCCAGAAGCCGATTGAACTGCTCGTTGTCCAAAAGCCCGCCCAACGTCCAGATGCAGGCTCTTTCAGTCGAGATCAGCGACTCGATCGAGGCAAAACGGACCGTTCCGCGGTGCCGCTTCACCTCGGCACGCTCTATGCCTGCCTTCGCGCAGAGCGAGCGCAGTAACTCCGCATTGCCGAGCACAAAGGGCGCGCGGAACGCGTTCGCAACGTCGGCCCCAAACAGCCGTTCAAGCATATCCGCCACTGCGGCATAGCCGGGCGACTGGTCGAGCGAGTCGCAGACCGCGACGGCGAGCCGGCCGCCGGACTTAAGCACGCGCATCATTTCCCGCAGTCCGGCTGCTCGATCGTCGAAGAACATCAGGCCGAACTGGCTGACCGCGGCGTCGAAGCTTTCATCCGGGAAAGGGATCTGCTCAGCGCGCCCTTCTCGCCAATCGATGCGAGTGCTTTTGCGGCGGGCAACGCAAAGCATATCGGGATTGGGATCAAGCCCGACCACCTTGCCCTCCGCGCCAACGCGGTCGAGGGCCGCGAGCGCCAGCACACCCGTACCGCAGGCAATGTCGATCACGCAGTCGCCCCTCCCTATTCGCGCCTCGGCGGCGACGATAGGCCCCCATTGTCGGAACAGCGCTGGAACGAACAGTGAGTCGTAGATTTCAGCCGGAGTTTTCGATATCTTGCCCCGGCGGGTCTGGGCCGCCGCTTGCTCCGATCCCGGCGTTGCACCTTCAAGGAACACTGCGTTGGATCGGGTTCCGGCGACGCGTAGCGCCTTCAGCGGCTCGTATTCGGGCGATGAATACCAGCGCCGGGCATGCTCGCCGTCGGCAAATTCGACGATGACCGGATAGACCGGCTGCCAGTCTCCTTCGACAAGGTCGGATTTCCCGCCCAGCACCAGATAGCGCCCTCCATACTGTTCAACCGTTGCAAAGACCCCTGCCAGATACTGCTCGACCTTGGCCTGGTCGGTGATTTCACGCACGTCGAAGAAGCAATAGGTAGACATGGCCGACCTCCGTTGATCGCATGGACTCCACGGGATGCGCGGTGGATATACTGTTCGGCGCATAGTAGACTTGGCCATGGGCACGCTCCATGACCCAGCGTCTCAATCGCTTGCTGCAGCGTCCGTTCTGGCGCGATCGCCTGGGCGGCCATCGGAAGAGGTCGTTGCCGATGCCGCACCTTCGGCCGCGCCGGACAAGGATGTGCTTTCGGATGTGCTGCGCGTGGTAAAGCTCACCGGCGCGCTTTTCTTCTGGGTCGATGCCTCTTCGCCCTGGAGCGTGGAAGTGCCGCGGGCGGGTTCATTTGCCCATCTTATCCTGCCGCGCGCCCAACATGTGATTTCCTACCACATCATCACCCAAGGATCGGGCTCGGTCAGCATCGGTGACGATCCGCCGATGGAGTTTGCCGAAGGCGACATACTTGTGATCCCGCATGAGGATTCGTACGCGATGTGCAGTGCGCCCGGAGTGCGATCAGGTTTGAGCCCGGAAGATTCGCTCGATTTCTTTCGCGCCATGGCGGCCGGACAACTGCCCTTCGTGATCAACGAAGGTGGCGACGGCCTCCTCCTGACCAGATATGTCTGCGGTTTCCTTGGCTGCGATGCACGGCCGTTCAATCCTCTGCTCGGGGCCCTGCCTCCGCTGATACGCATCCGGCGCGCGGCCGGCGCACCGAGCGATCTGCTCGACGCTGGCAGAGGTGTCCGTTCAACGGCCAGGCGCTGAATGCATCCGCCTGCGCCTCAGCGAGTTGATGTTCGTTGAGGTCGTTCGCCGCTATCTTGAGGCACTGCCGCCGGAGCAGACCGGCTGGCTGGCCGGCTTGCGCGACCCCGCCGTCGGCCGGGCTGTTGCGCTTGTCCACGAGAATCCGGCGCGCGGCTGGACAATTGAAGAACTCGCACGCGAAACCGGCGTCTCGCGGTCCGTCCTCGCGGCCCGCTTCACGCGTCTCGTCGGCTGCCCACCGATGCAGTATCTCACGCGATGGCGCGTACAACTGGCCGCACGACTGCTCACTGATGGGCTGGCCAAAGTCTCGGCGGTCGGGCGTGATGTCGGCTACGAGTCCGAAGCGGCCTTCAGCCGGAGCTTCAAGAAGCTCGCGGGCGTCTCGCCGGCTGGCTGGCGCGACGGCCGGCGCGGATAGCGGGCGGCCGGAGGCCGACCCTCCCCTACCCCTCCATCGTGCTGATCTCGGCATCGATCAGGCACCAAGGCGCATAACGAAAATCGCGGATCTGGACGACCCGCTCCTCCCGCCATTCGACCAGCATGAAGCCGCGCACCGCGCCGTCCGGCTCCTGCGGGTTGCGGATCAGGATCGCCGGCCGGCCGTCGACAAAACCCAGCGACAGCGCCCAGTCGCTGATGCGCTCGTAATTGCCGAAATAGGTCGACACTTCAGCCTTGCCGCGCATGCGGAGCCGGCTGACCAATTCGAGTTGGACATCCTCGGCGATCAGCGCCCTGACCGCGTCGAAGTCGCGCGCGTTGAACAGATCGACATAACGGCGCAGCCGTCGCTCGTCATCGGCGTCGAGCCGTGGCGCGGCAACGTGCTCAGGCTGCGACGCCAGCAGGCGCAGCTGCGCCCGCCCGCGATGCAACACCGCCTTGGTGGCGGCGAGCGTTGCGCCGGTCACCTCGCAGGTCTCGTGCAGCGAAAGGCCTAGCACGTCGACAAGGATCACTGCGCTGCGTTGCGCAACCGAGAGTTGCATGAAGCTGCGCAGGCCGCTCGCCGCGGCGAGCCTGCTGTCGGCGCTGCCGGAAGGATCCTCGATGGTGGTCATGTCGGTCTCGGTCATGCGCGACCTTTCCCGATGGCGCCGGCGCAGATGGTCCTGCGCGGCATTATGCGCGATGCGAAACAGCCATTGCTCGGGCCGCTCGACCGTCATGCTGCCGTCGACCGCCTGCAGCGCCTTGATCAGCGTCTCCTGCACGATGTCTTCGCCGTCGATCACCGAGCCGGCCATGCGGGCGCAGTAGCGGTGCAGTTTTGGGCGAAACTCGGAGAGCATCGCCTCAAGCGCCGGCCGATCGAATTTCGGTTGGATCATGGCGTCCATTCTATCCGGCCTTGCTCTCCTCAAGTACACGGTAGTTGCCGATGATTTTGGCAGGCGACCGCTTCACCGGGGTCGAGCGCCGTTCCGCATGGTTTTGCGTGAACGCCTCGAAGGCCGCAAGCCCGGTCAGCGCAGATGTGTCGTTTCCCTCGCCGACGACATGGACGAACTCGCCGTCGTCGAGTTCGAGCACGAGATAACGCACGCTCTGCGGCGCCGTCTCATCCAGCGCCTCGAACACTTTTGCCACCAGCGCGCGGTTCTCTTCCAGCCCGGTGTCTTTCACGCTGTAGCGAATGAGTTTGTAGCCCATGGTTCGTCTCCTGAATGATTGCTCTGAGCAGAAGACGTTTCGCGTTCCCGAAAAGATTCTCGCACGCTATAAATCTCTTCGGCCGGCCGGACCCGTCCTCGACCTGTGGACGGCTACGCAGCGGCCATCGAGGAGCAGGAGAGACGACCATGCACATCCAGTTTGCCGAACTGCCGGTATTCGACCAGGACCGCGCCAAGGCGTTCTACACCAGGCATTTCGCCTGCAAGGTCGCGGCCGACGAGAAGATGGGCGATAGCGGCTGGCGCTGGATCGAGCTGAAATTTCCCGGCGCCGTGACGAACCTGCATTTCGTGAGGCGCGCCGACGACACGCCAGGCGCGGAGCCGGTGCTGGTGCTGGTCGACGACGACGTCAAGGCCACGATCGCCGCGTTGAAGGCGGGCGGCGTCGAGATCATCACCGAACCGCAGGAGGCGCCCTGGCAGCCAGGCCGCACGGTGGCGGAATTTCGCGACAGCGAGGGCAACCGCATGGTGATCGGCAGCCAATGAGCGGGTGCAGCCGGAGAGCGGGCATCTGAATGGGTCGTGCGTCCGGGCGGAAAACGGCCACTCAAGCAGCCCCGGCCTTGTGCGCCAAAGCATGCCTTGGCTGGTAGAGGCCAAGCGAGCCGCCACTGGGAAGCGAGACATGCGTGAGCAGGCCCCAGCCTTCATCGGTGACCGAAGTGCATTCAACATCGTGCGATTTCAGCTCTTGGATTGTGGCATTGATGTCTTCGCACATGAGATAGACTTCGTGGCTGTCGACTTCGGCGGCCGGGTGAACGGCAATCTCGGCCGGCGGCAATGCGAAGATCAACCAGCCTTCGCCAGCATCGACTGCTGGAAAACGTAGGACATTGCGAAAAAATGCGCGGTCTGCCTCGGCATCCGTGCTGTAGATGATCATGTGTGCGCCGGAAATCATGGCTCCTTATCTCCCTGAAAGTGATGCGAACAAACAAGCTATTGCCGTTGCAAACGACGTTTCCGCCGTCGACACAGCCGCTCGATATCGGCCAGCTTCAGTTGGATATAGGTCGGTCGGCCGTGATTGCAGGTGCCGGAACCCGGCGTTGCTTCAAAGACCGACGCCTGCCAGACCTCACGCTATCAGCGGAAGAAGCCGGAGATGCTGTTGGCGCGGCTGCCGCCATTACCCGGCCATCGGCTTTGGGTCGACCTGGCGGGTGTTTTGGCTCTGGTCGGCGACGGGGGCGGCTGGGGCATCGATCCGGCTCAGAATGTGATCCGAGATGCCGCGCGCGATCTCCCGCTCGCCCATGATGATCAGGTCGGCGCCGAACTTCTTCAGGTAATCCACTTCGGCATCGGAATGCGCACGGGCGATGATCTCGAGCCTTGGATTGATGGCATGGGCTTGCTCGATGAGATTGCCGCTCTCGAACGGATTGGGAATGGCGCTGATCAACCACCGGGCCGAGGCAACGTTGGCCGCCTCAAGCAGGCCCGGCTGGGCGGCATTTCCCGCAATGACATCAACGCCGCGGGCGCGCAGCTGTTCTACTATCACTTGCCGTTCCTCAATCACCAGGTAAGGCTGCCTTGCCTTTTGCAACGTCTCCGCGACCAGGCTTCCGACCCGTCCATGGCCGACAAGCACCGCGTGGTCTGTCAGGCTGGTAGCCGCGAGTTCGGGCGGTTCGGATTTGCCTTCTTGCGTGGCGATGGTTCGCTCTCGTGCTTTCAGCCACGGCGTCAGCCGATCCAACGCCGCAAACAGCAGCGGGTTGACGAGGATCGAAAGGATGGCTCCGGCAAGCACCAGGTCACGTCCAGCCTCTGGAAGAAGCGCGAGGTCGACACCTAGTCCCGCCAGGATGAAGGAGAACTCGCCGATTTGCGCCAGGCTTAGGCCGAGTGTCAGGGCCACGTGGGACGGATAGCCGAACATCAATGCGATGGCCGATGCGGCCGTGGCATTGCCGATGACGATGATCAAAAATGTCACGCCGACGAGCAGCGGCTGCTCGACCAGGATCATCGGGTTGAACAGCATGCCGACGGAGACGAAGAAAAGCACGGCGAATGCGTCGCGCAGCGGCAGCGTTTCCTGAGCGGCCCTTTGGCTCAACTGGGATTCGGCAAGGATCATTCCTGCGAAAAACGCCCCAAGAGCGAACGAGACGCCGAACAGCTCGGCTGCCCCGAAAGCGACACCAAGGGCGATCGCCAGCACGGCCAAACGGAAAAGCTCTCGCGAGCCAGTGTGAGCAACGTAGTGAAGGATCGGCGGAATGACACGTCGCCCGACGACAACCATGATCGCGAAGAAAGCCGCCAATTTGCCCAGCGTCAGCCCGAGCGCGCTCCAGATGGTCTGCGGCTCAAACAATGTGAACAGGTCATTGCCGTTAAGGTTTGGCCCGTTGAAATTGCCACCGAGCACACCGGCGAAGGCCGGCAACAGCACGAGCGCGAGGATCATGGCGAGGTCCTCTACGACCAGCCAGCCGACTGCGATGCGTCCGCCATCGGTTTCGAGCTGCCGCATTTCCTGCAGCGCCCGTAGGACCACGACTGTGCTTGCAACCGACAGCGCCAGCCCAAACACCACTCCGGCTCCGATCGGCCAGCCGATCGCCTGCGTCACAAGGAGCCCGAGCATGGTCACCAGAGCCATTTGACCGATAGCGCCGGGAATCGCGATCTTTCTTGCCGACAGCAGATCGTTCAGCGAAAAATGCAGCCCTATGCCAAACATCAGCAGGATCACGCCGAGCTCGGCGAGTTGGCGCGCCAGCGCCTGGTCGGCAACGAAGCCGGGCGTGAACGGGCCAATCAAGACACCAGCCACGAGGTAGCCGACCAGTGGCGACAGGCGAAGTCGGTTCGCCAACGTGCCGAGGATGAAGGCGAGTCCGAGGCCGGCGACAAGGGTTGCGATAAGTGGCGCCTGAGGCATCTTCTCAATCCGGTTTCCGGCCACGTTTGGCGCTCGGGTCAAGCCTTGCACGAGCCAGAGATAATGGACCCGGGGATAATGGACTAAGACGCGGCGGTCTCAACATCTTTCGCGCAGCGAACGGAAACGCGCCGGTCGGAGCGACCGTTAGTGGCCGTCGTGCTCGCCGTGGCCATGTCCATGGCGGTGATCGGCATCCGCGTTCGCCAATCTTATATTCGCCGCCGCAAGCGCCGGCATGTGCTCGAACAACTCGTGTTCCAGCGCTGCGGTGATCTTCTGCGCTTCGCTGACCGGCAGGCTTTCTTCTACGGCGATGGCAATGTCGGCGTGCAGCCTGTGACCGATCCACCGCGCCTTGGCATCGACAATGCGCGCCTGCGGCACATGCGCGGCGGCATGGTCGATGTCGCCGATGACTTCAGGATCTATACCATCGAGCATGCGGGTCAGCACCGAGCGCGCCGACTGCCAGACGATGCCGAAGATGGCAAGCGTGATGAGCAGGCCGACAATCGGGTCGGCCAGCGCAAAACCGAGCCAGACGCCGAACGCTCCGAGGACCACGGCAAGGCTGGTCAGGCCGTCGGTGCGGGCGTGGTAGCCGTCGGCAATCAGTGCGGCGCTGTTGATTTCGCGGCCGACGCGGATGCGGAACACCGCGACGGCCTCATTGCCGAGAAAGCCGACAATGCCCGCCGCCGCCAGCCAGCCCAGATGCGTCACCACGCGTGGATTGATCAAACGGTCGATGGCCTGGTAACCGGCGACGATGGCGCTGAACAGGATGATCCCGACGATGATCATCCCGGCCAGGTCCTCGACCCGGCCCAGGCCGTAGGTGAAGGTCGGCGACGGCTTGCGCCGGGCCAGCAGGAAGGCGATCCACAGCGGAATGGCGGTGGTGGCGTCACCGATGTTGTGGACCGTGTCGGCCAGCAGCGCCACGCTGCCCGACAGCGCGACCACGACCATCTGCATCGCCGCGGTGATTGCCAGGATGACGAACGACCATTTTATCGCCCATATGCCGCGGTCGGTCGTGGCAATGGTCGCATCGATGACCCCGTGGCTATGCGACCCGCTCACATGATCGTGATGGCCATGACCATGCGCGGCGTGATGGCGCGGCCCGAACCCGAACCAGTCGAGGATGCGCGCGCCGAGCACAGGCATTTGACAGCTCACAAATATTTCGCCAGTTGCTTGAGTTCCGCCAGCGAGTTGCCGCCGGCTTCCGCGGTGTCCGTCAGGCAATGCTCGATATGATCGTGGATCAGTTCGCGCTTTGCACTGCTGATGGCGCTCTCCACGGCGTGGAGCTGCTGCGCCAGGTCAACGCAAGGACGATGCGCCTCGAACATCGACAGCACCGCCGCAAGATGGCCTTGCGCGCGCTTCAGACGCTTCACGATAGCCGGATGCGAACGATGGATGCCTTCGGACATGCCTGTTTTGTATCCTCCCCGGGAGGATCCAGTCAAATCTTCTTTTGAGCTCACCTTGCCGGCGAGTCCGTCACAAATCGAAGAATGACGGCTAGCCACCTCCTGCGGGTAACCCGCCGGCGGCGGCGGCCCGTATTATTTCGTGACCATGATGCGCCGGAACCTTCCCCTCGCACCAGCGTTCGGGGCGCTGTATTCGCGATGCCTTATTTTTGGGCAAACATGATAGGCGACGGGCGAATAGCGGTGGGGAGGCAAAAAGCATGGGTCGGGGAGGAGCATGTTGTCATGTCGAACCGTGAAATTGGAACGTCCCACACATTGGGGCTGCGCATCGCTGATCTCAAAGCCAGGATGCGGAGCGCCCGGATTACCGAGCACGAGATGAAAATTTTTCAGAAGGTAGCCGCTGTCATGGGAGCAGGTGAAGGCTCCCTGCGGATCGATGCCGACGACCTGATTGCCGCATCTTTCGTTGTCGAGGACGAGCCCAGGGCAAACTGAAGATCGGGGCCCCCCGGCGATCAGCGTCGGGGCGCGTGCGAGGCTCGAAATGTTGGCGCTCTACGGCGCCCCCCTCTGTCCTGCCGGACATCTCCCCCACAAGGAGGGAGATCGGCAGCTTTGCCAACCGCGCCTCTTTTTCAAAGTTGGGCGATTGGCGGAACCAGTGATAACGGCCGATCTCCCCCCTTGTGGGGGAGATGTCCGGCAGGACAAAGGGGGGCGCTGTCCCGCCAACTTTGCCATGATGTCCGGAGGCGACCTGTCGCAACGGAGGGCCGCAGCTCACACGTCCGGATACTCCTATCGAGAAATCCAGATATCCACCCCGGCGGCTTTCTGTTAGCAAATATTCACCTCAGGTGGCGGGGAAGACCTGACTTGCCGGAAAGATCACGAAAAACTATGGCGACACGGCCGAACGCCGGCTGGCCACGCCCCTCGCCTAGCGCCGGAGCCAGTCCGCCAGGCGTCAGCCTTTGCCGTGCGCTGTCAAAGCTCGGCCTGTGCTCGCGCAAGCAGGCGGAAATTCTGGTCGCCGAAGGGCGCGTCCGGGTCGCCGGCAAAATCGTGCGCAACGGCTCGCTGCGCGTCGATCCCGGCCGCGACCGCATCGAGGTCGACGGCAGCCGCGTCGTCGCCGAGCGCAAGGTCTATCTGATGATCAACAAGCCGCGCGGCCTGGTCACCACCCGCAACGACCCGCAGGACCGCGGCACCGTCTACGACTGCCTGGCAGAGCTCGACCTGCCCTTCGTGTCGCCGGTCGGCCGCCTCGACAAGGCCAGCGAGGGCCTGCTCTTGATGACCAACGACACGCGTTTCGCCCAGCGCCTGCTCGACCCCGCCTCGCACGTCGCCAAGATCTATCACGTCCAGATCGGCGCCCTGCCCGACGCGGCCCTGCTGGCGCGGTTGCGCGCCGGCGCCACGGTCGATGGCGAAGATTTGACGGCGCGGTCGATCGACATCCTGCGCAGCGGCGCCAGCACCGCCTGGCTGGAAATCACACTCGACGAGGGCCGCAACCGCCACATCCGCCGGCTGCTCGGCGCGCATGAGGTCGAGGTGCTTCGCCTGGTGCGGGTGGCGATCGGCCGCTTGCAGCTCGGCGACCTCGCCAAGGGCAAGGCCCGCCACCTCACGGCCGAAGAACTGGCGCTGTTTCAAGGCTGAGCGAAGGCGCCGAAGCGACCCGGCAAAGCGGAACGGCAAGCCCATCGCTTCAGGTTGGCGCTGCCCCTCACCTGCCTGCCGGCATCCTCTCCCCGTATAGTGACGGGGAGAGGGCACTCTCTTCGCCGGTTTCGCCAATCACCAGCGTTGCAGAATATTCACCTAGGTCGCCGCCAGCCACTTCTCCCCGTCACTATACGGGGAGAAGTGCCCGGCAGGGCGATGAGGGGCGGCGCCGACTTCGATAATTCGTCGCCTCTAATGCGAACGCGCTATGTCCCGCCCCGCTACTCGGCCGGGACCGGGCTGAGGCCGGGATCGCCCATCGCGTGCGGCCTGGTTTCCTTGCGTGCCGACGCCCGGGCGAGCACGCTTTGCCGGTTGACCGATTTGCGCTCGGCATCGATGCGTTGGATCAGGATTTCCGCGCGTTCGATCGACCCGAGCAGGGCCAGGATCGTGCCGCGTTCGGCGGCGCCTGCATTGGGTCCGAGCGCCAGCGTGCGGGCACGCAGTTCCTCGACCTCCGGCAGATTGACATGTCCGGCCGGCACCTTCGGGTCGGAGATGCCGTAAGTCGGCAAGATCTGTCGCAGCGAGGCATCGAGCTTGCTCAGCCCGACGTCGACGATGGCCTGCGCCGGACCACTGAACTTCTCGCGCCTGACGCGGCGCGCCACCTGATGCATCGATTCCGTCAGGGCGGCGGTGAAGTCGGCTTCCTCGATCAGGCTGGCGATCAGGTCGAGCTGGTCGTAGGGCAGGTCTTCCTTCATCAATTCGGCGGTGTAGGCGCGGATGTCGCGGCTGAGGATATCGGTTGCGAGGTAGTGCTCGCCCGGATCCGACGGCGCCTTCTTCGACGAGCGGGCGATGTCGAGGAACATGGCGCCGGCTTGCAGATGGCGTGCCGTCTCCTGCTGGACAGCGGGAACGGCCTTGGCGAAATCGCCGGCCAGCTTGCGGTCGAGGAATCGCGGCGTCGAGAAATCTTCCGTGTCCTCGGCATCGGTGTGACCGACACGCGACAGGACCCGCTCGAACACCCCGATGAACGGAAACAGCAACAACGTGTTGAAGACGTTGAAGAAGGTCGAGTAGAGGCCGACCGCGACCGGCACCAGGGGAAAGGTCTCCTTGCCGTCGACGATCACCGGAATGGCGGGATCGCCGCCGAAGAACTGCATGGCCCATTCCAGGACCTGCATGGAGACGAAGAACAGCGGGATGGTGATGCACACGCCGATGATGTTGAAGGAGATGTGGGCGTAAGCGGTGCGCTTGGCGTTTTTCGAAAGATTGAGCGAAGCCATCCACGAGGTGATCGTGGTGCCGAGATCGGCGCCGAGCGAGAAGGCGACGGCCGTCGTCCAGTCGAGAATGCCGGCGGCGCCAAGGCCCATGACAATGCCGATCGTCGCCGAGGACGAATGGATCATGGCGGTCACGCCGGCGGCGATGAACACGCATTTGAGCAGGTTGAGATAGGAGTCGGCCGTCAGTGTTTGAAGCAGTGCCATGACTTCGGGCAGATTGCGCAGCGGGCGCAGGCCGCCGGTCATCAGGTTGAGGCCATAAAAGATCAGCGCGAAGCCCATGCCGGCAAGCGCTATGTTCTTGACCTTCTCGCTTTTGGCAAAGCAGTAGATCAGCGAGAACACGCCGGCCAGGATCAGCCCGAGCGGACCGAGCGGCAGGGCGATGAGCCCGTTGCCGAGCGTGGTGCCGATATTGGCGCCCATGATCACGCTGATCGCCGGTCGAAGCGCGATGACGCCGGCATTGACCAGGCCGACGACCATGACGCTCATCGCCGTCGACGACTGGATGACGCCGGTGATCAGCGTTCCCGCCAGCACGCCCTTGATCGGCGTTCCGGCGGCCTTGGCGAGAAAGGCGCGCATCCGGTTGACCGACAGCGCCTGGATGCCGTTGGCCATGAAGTCGAGGCCGAGCATAAAAATGCCCAACCCGCCGATCACCGGCACGAGGATGTCCTTGAAGATATCGATGTCCATGTCACGCAGTCCCCAACAAGCCGCCATCACGGCGCGATATGAATTTCAGTTCAGGCGCTGCGCGAAGCAGCGGCCTGGCTCTTCCGCTCAGTTTCCGACCGGCTCCAGCCTTGCCCAGTATTGCTCGATCCGGGCGACGAGCGCCTTCGGCAGCGGCACGTAGCCGAGCGCGGCGGCGTCATCAGCGCCGTGGGCGAAGGCGAGCCGGAAAAGGTCGTGCACGCGGCGATAGCGATGTTCCGAACGGCCCGAGACCTGAACGACCGCGAACACCGCCGTGCTGATCGGATAGGCGGCATCGCCGTCTCGATCGGTCAGCGAGGCGAAGAAGTCGGTCGTTTGCGCCCAGTCGATGGATGTCGCGGCAGCTTGCACGCCCTGCGGCTCCGGCTTGACGAACTTGCCGGCTCTGTTCTGGATCAGCGCGTAGGCAAGGCTGGCGCGCTGGGCCTGGCCGGATTCGGCATAGGCGATCGCGCCCTTCGTGTCGTGCACGGCTTGGATGAGGTTCTGTGTGCCTTCCGCGTCAGTGCCGAGCGGCCACGAGATCAGTGTATTTGCGCCGTATTTGGCCTTCCATTCATCGCTGACCGCCGACAGATACTGCGTGAAGACAAAGGTCGAGCCGGAGCCATCCTTGCGGTGAACGACGCTGATCCTGAGATCGGGCAGCGTCACATCCGGATTCACCGCCTTGATCGCGGGATCGGACCATGACTGGATCTTGCCCCGATAGATGTCGGCCAGCAGCGGCCCGGTCAGGCGAAGGCTTCCCGGGCCGATGCCGTCGAGATTGACGACGACGGCGATGGCGCCCATCACGATCGGAAACTGCTGTCGGCCGGCCTTCTTGAGTTCGGCGCCATTGATCGGCGCATCCGTCACGGTAAAGTCGATATCCGGCTGATCGAGACGCAGGACGCCGGCGAGCGAGCCGACGATTTCATAGTCGACCTTCCAGTCAGGCGAGACATAGTCCCCGCCGTCGGCGCGGGCGCTCTCGTAGGCCGTTGCCCATTTGCCGATGATCGGGGCGGCCAGTGTCGATCCGGCGCCGCGGATAGGCTCGGCCTGCGCAGCGGCCCCGATCATCAGGCCAACAGCAAGCGTGATGGCGCCGCTGATCTTCGCTGATTTGCGCCGTAGTGACGCAAAGCTTGCTGGAAACATCATGGCGATCCCCGACGCGCGAACAAATAGCTACTTTTCAGTCTTGGCAGATATCAACAGTCATCCGCCCGGCGAACGAACGCCGGCAGAGAAACAACATCGCTCACCGTATGAACCTTGGTTAATGATTGGATGACAAAGATCTTTGCGGGTAAGATTTTTATTTTTCCGCGATTACCGCGGTTGCCTGAAGAATTGTTCGGCAGCCAATCGCTTCAGCTTTGCGCTGCCCCTCACCTGCCTGCCGGCGACCCTCTCCCCGTATAGTGACGGGAAGAGGGGCGCTCTCATCGATGGTTTCGCCAATCACCAGCGTTGCAGAATATCCGCCACGGTGCGACCAGTCCCTTCTCCCCGTCACACGGGGAGAAGTGCCCGGCAGGGCGATGAGGGGCGGCGGCGACTCCGACGACTGATCCCCTTGGCACGAAGTTGCTGGTCGCCTCCACGCAGGGACAGCCCTATTTCGCGTCGTGGAAGATAATGCCGACGGTATGGCGCATGCCGGAGCGAAGCCGGCTGACGCCGTGCCTGAGATTGACGCGGTAGCTGCCTTTGCTGCCCTGCACCGGACGATTGTGGACCGCGAAGGCGACTGCATCGCCCTGGCGCAGCGGCACCACCTCGGCGCGGCTCTGCATGCGCGGGCGCTGTTCGGTCAGCACGAACTCGCCGCCGGTGAAGTCCTTGTCCGGTTCCGACAGCAGGATTGCCACCTGCAGCGGGAAGGCAAGCTCGCCGTAGAGATCCTGATGCAGGCAGTTGAAATCGCCGGCAACGTATTGCAGCAGGAGCGGCGTCGGCCGCGTCTGGCCCTGCTCGTGGCATTGCTTGAGGAACGCGGCGTGTTCGTCCGGGTAGCGCTGCGCGACGCCCATGCGCTCGTTCCAGTCGTTGGCGACGGCGGCAAGGCGCGGATAGAGTGCGGTGCGCAAGCCGCCGATCAGCTCGGGCAAGGGATAGCGGAAATAGCGGTACTCGCCCTTGCCGAAGCCGTGCCGCGCCATGTGGACATGGCTGCGGAAATGGCTTTCGTCGGGATACAGCCCGGCGATCTCCCGGCATTCTTCTGGTGTCAGCAGCTTTTCCATCACCGCGCAGCCATAGAAGCTCATCTCCTCGGCCAGTGCCTGCCAGTCATATCCGGCGACGCGCGCTTCCGCCGATCGGACCGCTGCTGCTGGAACCGTGTGCATGGTCATAGCTCTGCTCCTCTGGCTTCATCGGCTTCTGCCATCAGATGGGTGAAGCAGCGCACACAAACCACCCGTTTCCTGCCAACCGGTTTAGGCACAACGCAAGGTTGCCATGGATCAGCTTCACCGCCGCGACGCAGCATGGATTTTGGCAAAATCGAGCCCATATCCCTGATAGGGAGCTTTGAGCGTGAAACTCGCGCGTGTAGCCCTGATTGCCGCGGCTTTTGTAGCCGCTGTGGCTGTTTGTTCTTCTTCCGCAGCAACAGGAGAAGCAAACGGCCAGGGGAGGACTGCGCTGCGCATCGAGATAGACGGCGCCATCGGTCCGGCGAGCGCCATGCAGTTCGAGGAAGCGCTGGCGGTGGCCGCAGAACGGAACGCCGAGGTTTTCATCCTGCAGATGAACACGCCGGGCGGGTTGGTCACCAGCATGCGTGAGATCATCGCCGACATCCTCGCCTCTCCGGTTCCCGTCATCGGCTATGTCGCGCCCGCCGGCGGGCATGCGGCGAGCGCCGGAACCTACATCCTCTACGCAACCCATGTGGCGGCGATGGCGCCCGGCACCAATCTGGGCGCGGCAACGCCCATCGAGATGGGCGGGCCGATGCCATCCTTTCCCGGCGACGACAAGAACAAGGGCCCGGAAGCCGGCAAGGACCCGATGAATCCACCGGCGGGCAATGCGATGATCGCCAAGGCGACGAACGACGCGGTTGCCTTGATCCGCAGCCTGGCCGAACTGCGCGGGCGCAATGCCGATTGGGGTGAAAAGGCGGTGCGCGAGGCGGCCAGCCTGTCGGCCAGCGCCGCACTGCAGGAAAATGTGATCGACTTTGTCGCCCGCGACACGACCGAACTGCTTCAGCTGGCCGACGGCCGGACGGTCGAGATCGCCGGCAAGAAAAAGGTGCTGGCGACCAAAAGGCTGCCGGTTGAAACGCTCGAGCCTGGCTGGCTCATCCGGCTTCTCGCCGTCATCACCGACCCGAACATCGCCGTCATCCTGATGCTGATCGGCGTTTATGGCCTCGTCTTCGAGTTCACCAGCCCGGGCGCGGTCGCGCCAGGCGTGATCGGCACGATCTGCCTGCTGCTCGGGCTCTATGCGCTCAATCTCCTGCCGATCAGCTATGCCGGCCTTGCCCTGATGCTGCTTGGCATCATCTTCCTCGTCGTCGAGGTCTTTAATCCCACAGTGGTGCTTGGGCTGGGAGGCGTGGCTGCGTTTCTGCTGGGCGCTGCCATGCTGCTCAGGATCGAAGGTCCCGGCTTCGAGATGTCGTGGGCCGTCATCGGCACCGCCGCCATCCTGACGCTCGGCCTGGCGCTGCTGACCGGCAGCTATCTGTGGGCGGCCCGCAAGAACGTTCCGCGTGTTGGCGCCCAGGCCATGCAAGGGCTGCCGGCCAAGGTCCTCGACTGGCAGGGCAGCGAGGGACACGTGCTGGCCCGGGGTGAGCGCTGGCGGGCGAAAGCCGACGAACCCATTGCGGTGGGCGACAGCGTCGAGGTGGCTGATGTCAGCGGTCTCGTGCTGACGATACGGCGCCGCAATGTGCGAAGCGATGGAGCAAGGCAATGATGCTCGGATATGTGGCCTATCTGGTGGCAGCGCTCGTCGTGGTCATGTTCCTGTCCGCGGCCATTCGCATCCTGAGGGAATATCAGCGCGGTGTGGTCTTCACGCTCGGCCGCTTCACCGGGGTCAAGGGGCCCGGCCTGATCATCCTCATCCCTTTCGTGCAGCAGATGGTGAAGGTCGACCTGCGAGTGGTGGTCCAGGACGTGCCGCCGCAGGACGTGATCTCGCGCGACAACGTCTCGGTGAAGGTCAACGCAGTGCTGTATTTTCGTATCGTCGACGCCGAGCGGGCGGTGATCCAGGTCGAGGACTTCATGACCGCCACCAACCAGCTCGCACAGACCACGTTGCGCTCGGTGCTCGGCAAGCATGAACTCGATGAAATGCTGGCCGAACGCGACAAGCTCAACAGCGATATCCAGGAGATCCTCGATCAGCGGACCGATGCCTGGGGCATCAAGGTCTCCGATGTCGAGATCAAGCATGTCGACCTCAACGAGAACATGGTCCGCGCCATCGCCAAGCAGGCCGAGGCCGAACGGCTGCGGCGTGCGAAAGTGATCAATGCCGACGGCGAACAGCAGGCGGCGGCAAAACTCGTCGAGGCCGGCAAGATGCTGTCCGAGACCCCGCAGGCCATGCAGCTGCGCTATTTCGAGGCGCTCCATGACATCGCCGGTGAACGCTCGTCGACGGTGGTGTTTCCGGTGCCGATGGATTTGCTCGGCCATTTCATCAGGCCGACCGGCGAGAAGACGTGAGCTCGAAGGCCGGCGATCCTTCAACCCCCTCTGCCCTGGCAGGCATCTCGCCCCACAACAATGGACCACTTCGTGGGGGCGAGGAACCCAAGCTGGAATGAGGCCGCGATCCTTCATGCCCCCCTCTGGCCTGCCGGCCATCTCCGCCACGAGCGGAGAGATCGGCAGGTCGCCGCTGCGCGCCAATCAACCGTTCGTTGGCCGAACAGGGCTAACGGAAAAATCAGACATTCATGGCAATGTTGAACCCGCCTGAAAGTCAGGCGACGGCTGGGTGCTGGCCCATCGAGAAGAAAAGGATTGCGCATGTCATCCTTGCTCAACACCGGACGTTCATCGCTCAAGCGCAGTCTGATCATGCTGGCAGTCCTGGCCTTTTGCATCTTGCCGGCCGGGGCGTTGGAGCCCGTTGATCTCCCGGAATCGCCAGACACTGTGGCCTTCAATGTTCAGAACAACGGCAAGTCGGTCCCAGTCACGTTGCGACAGCTGGAAAAGCTCGGTCTCTACCGGGTCACCACCGCAAGTCCATTTGAAAAAGGGCAGCTGACATTTGAAGGCGTCCTGTTCCGCGACGTGCTCAAGCTCGTTGGATTGGAAGGCGAGGATTCCGTTGTTCTGCGGGCGGTGGACGAATATGTGCAGATAATTCCGCGCCAGGATTGGACGGAAGGTCCTCTCCTGCTTGCCACCCGCCAGAATGGAAAATTGCTGACCCGGCGCACGCAAGGTCCGACCCGGCTGGTCTATCCGCTCAACGACCACCCGGCCTTCGACACGCCAGTCCACAAACCACGGTGGGTCTGGCTGATCAAGACGCTCGAGCCTGGCGGCTGATCGAGCTCCGGCGTGGCTCGAATGGCACGCTTTGAAGGCTGGCGCGTTCCCGTCACCTACGGGACCGCCATCGCGGCTGCAGCAGCCAGCTCTGCGGTCCTGATCACCGTACTGTTTCTCAGCCTCAGCAAGATCGAATATTCGCTGCCGCGGTTCGGCTTTTTCGCCATCCGCGAGTTCCATATTGCAATACGCGATGTAACTCACCTCAAGGACATGACATCGCTCGCCAAGGCCGCCCCCGGCTCTGCAGACAGCCTTGAGCAGTTATCAGCGGCGAACGACCTGGTCTACATCCGCTTCAAGCGGATCGACGGCACCGGGACGGCAAGCGAGATTCCCGCCTACGCAAGTATCGTTCCGCGTATCGTTGACGCGGTGACACGGCTTGATGCCATGATTGCGGCCGGGCTGCCTCTCGACGAAAAGATTTTGAAGGAAATGGGGTTGGAGCTCGAGCATCTCGTAGCGAGGATGAACGACGAATATTACAAATATGGAGATGAGATCAACGTGGATCTCTATTCGGCGGAAAAAAGCCTGAAGAGATTCAACTACCAGATTGCATTCGCTCTGGCGGTCTTGTCGCTGCTGGCGATCGGAACTGCCGTATTGCTTATCGGCCGTCGGGAAACGATAAGGAAACTGGAGTTTCTGGCCTGGCGCGACGCGACGACGGAACTGAAGAACCGTGCCTGGATGTCAGCCAACAGGGACGTGATGCTGGACCGGGCAAGGCTGGCCGGCAAGCAACTCCGCCTTTTCCTGATAGATTTGGATCATTTCAAGAGCGTGAACGATACGTTCGGTCATCACATCGGTGATCTCTTGCTGAAAGCCGTCGCCGAAATCCTGCAATCGGTCGAACGGCCCGACGAAGTTGTCGCCATCCGTTTGGGCGGTGACGAGTTCGCCGTCATGGCGATCGGGGACCGGCACGCGGCAGCCGATGCTCTCGGAAATCGGCTTCGCGAGCAATTGAACCGGTTTGCCGAACTCGCGGGCCACCACGTGCGGATGGGAGCCAGTATCGGCATGGCGTGTTTCCCCGAACATGGTTCGGATATTTCCACCCTGTTGCGCAACGCGGACAGCGCTCTTTATGTCGCCAAAGCCGAAGGACGCTCTGGCTTCGTGACGTTCTCGCCTGCAATCCTCAATCAGTTCGATATGCAGCTCGGCCAAGAAGCTGGGATTAAGCGTGCGCTTAACTGCGACGAGTTCTTTCTGGTTTGGCAACCGCAGTTCGAGCTGGCAACCGGCCGCATGATCGGCGCCGAGGCGCTGGTGCGCTGGCGCGATCCCGCTTCGGGCGCGATTCGTCTGCCGATGTCATTCATTCCAATTGCCGAACGAAGCGACCTGATACTGGAAGTTGACAAGGTCGTGCTGAGCAAGGCTTGCCTGCAGGCAGCTCGATGGGCGCCTGTTTCTGCCCATGATTTCGTTTGCTCGGTCAATCTGTCGGGCAAAAGCCTTCAGAACGATGCGTACTTTGCCCACCTTGTTCTGGTGCTGCAACAAACAGGACTGCCGCCGTCGCGCCTGCAACTGGAAATAACGGAAGGGGTGCTTATCCAGAACAGCCGAAACGCCTTGAACATGCTGACGGAAATTCGAAATATCGGCGTCGGTCTGGCACTCGACGATTTTGGCTCCGGCTATTCAAGTTTCGGCTACCTTGCCGACTTCAACCTCGATCGGCTGAAGATCGACCGATCGTTCTTGAGCGGTCTGGAAGCGTCGAAGAAAAAACAGAACGTCGTTCGAGGCATTATAGCGCTGGCCAATTCGCTCGGCTTGACCGTTCTGGCAGAGGGGGTGGAAAACGAAGCGCAGCTCGATTTCCTGATCGCCGAGCATTGTCACAGCGCTCAAGGGTTTTTCCTGTCACAGCCGATCGAAGAAAATCTGCTGACGAACCACCTGGCCGCGAGGCAAGGCAGGATGAGAGATAACGGACAAGTTCAGGCTGGGTATTTCTGCGTAAGGGTCGCTGCCGACCCAACCCAGAATGGTTCGAGCTTTTTCGCGGAACGGGGTGGTAGCGTTCGGGTCTGGGCCGTAGCATTCTTCGGCTGAGGTAACGGCATGGATCCCAGGGTCTGCGCCGCGCCGCTTCGCTCCTTGCTTCGCCTAGGATGACGAAGTGGAGGGGGTGTTTCGGCCAATCTCCAACGTTTGCGATCTGCCAGTGAGATTTGCCACCGACGGTTCGCAGCCGATGGCAGACTTGCGGCTCGAAGGACATGAGAAGGTAGGCCGCAGCGACTGACGAGATCGACGTGCGCAACGAAATGTCGAACGAGCAACACCGCCCTGAAGTGCGTCAGCTGCGAAGTCCTATGCGAACAGGCCGACTGCTCGATCGTAAAAATGGTCGAGGGCGCAGCGCCTGGCGGCAATCCGGGCGGCTTCAAGCAATTCCTCGCGGCCCGAGGCGCCGTCCTTGTAGGTTGCGATAACCACACGCGCGATCCTTTCGGCGTCCTCGTTGTCGAGCTCCGCTTCGCCGGACCGCAAAGTTTCCCGCACCACACCGCTCAAAAGATCCAGTTCAATGGTTGAAAAGACGCCCATATAGGGCGCGGATTTGCACTCCACGGCCATCTGAATTCCTCCCACTGTCACGATATCAAACACGTGGCAGATTACAACTAAAGTATTAGGCGAGCGCACGCTTTTGGGGGCGCCCGTAGGCGTTGAAACGGAATGGGATTAGTCTGCGCGGTCTCGGGCTTCAGGACGCGGCAAAAGAATGGATTTCAGTTCAGGGCAAGGCTATTTCCTCATCGGCGGCCTCATCCTGGTCGGTGCCGGGCTGCTGATCCTTTCGCTGATCGTCAATGCTCGTGTGGCGCACAGCGTGCGCCACGACATGCGCCATCGTGAAAAGCTGCTGGAGTATTATCGCAACATCTTTTCCCAACTCGGCGTGATCCTGATCGGAATTGGCGTTTCCCTGTTCATCTTCTTTTTTCAGCAGAATTATCAGGAGCAGCGCAAACGCGAAACCGAGCTCCAGCTGGTTCTCGCCAAACTGGCCGCGCGCATTGCTCGCGGGGCGGCCGTCGTCGAATACCTCAGCGAATTCGATGCGCTGCTGGATGATGGCGGACCCTATATCAGTCCGGAACTCGGTGGAACCAACGCCGCGATCAGCGCGCACGGGGCGGAAGTCGGCAAGCAGGTCGCCGAGATCCTTTTGGTTGAGCGCGATGTTGAGGTTCAAGGGTTCGAGATCCTGAACCTATCGCGCGACTTCGAGGCATCGTTCGTCGTCAACGAGCTCGATCCCGCGCTGTGGTTCAACATCGTCCGGGATGAGAGCGAGATCAAATATGCCACCACTCAGCTCGCCCTCGACTACAAGGACCTGCAGGATGCGATGGGCGGAGACTCGATCGCGGTTGCGATCGCAAATCCTGAAAAACAGGCAAAAATCAAGCAGGAGGTGCTCGACATCTTTTATGATGCCGACCTCTTGCGCCAGCGCAGCCGAAGACTTCTCGGCCGTGCGTGCTGGCTTTTCAGCAAGGGGCGCAGCTTCGTCAAGCTTGGACCGGTCGACGAGATCGAGGCCGAAGCCAGGTCGCACCAGGAATGGATCGATCGGTCGAAAGGTTTCCTGACGCAGTTGAAGTCGGGAAGCGGCGATTGTTTCAAATTGCTCCAGTTCAACCCGGCGCCCTGAACGCGGACGCGCCTGGCCTAATCGCTGCTCATGCAGAACCGGATGACCATTCCAATCCAAGGCTCTATAACAGGCCGACAGAATTGCGATGATCAAGGGGAGACGATGCGCTACATACGTCCGCTTTCAATGGAAGATGCCGTTGGCCAGTTGGCCGGCTCGCCCGGCACCGCCGCCATTCTCGCCGGAGGCAGCGACCTCCTGGTGAGAATGAAAGGCGGCTTTATCGAGCCCGACCTTATCGTCGACATCAAGTCGATCGACGGACTGGGCGAGATCGGGGAAACGGCGGAGGGCTTCAGCATCGGTGCCGCGGTCCCCTGCGCCCTGATGGGAGAGAGCGCGGCCTTGAACAGGGAATGGCCGGGCGTCGTCGAAGCGGCCAAGCTGATCGGCTCCAAACAGGTGCAGGGACGCTGCACGATCGTCGGCAATCTTTGCAACGCCTCGCCGGCCGCCGACAGCGTGCCGGCGCTGGTGGCCGCCGGCGCCAGGGCATCGATTGTCGGGCCAGGAGGCAGGCGCACGGTCGCGGTGGAGGCAGTCCCCACCGGGCCTGGCAAGACGTCGCTCGCCAAGGGAGAAATCATCGAGGCGATCCTGCTCGACAGGCGGGCGCCGCGCTCCGGCGATGCCTATCTGCGTTTCATTCCACGCACGGAGATGGACATCGCCGTGGTCAGCGCCGGGGTGAACCTGACGCTCGATGAGCAAGGCGTCGTCAAATCGGCCCGCGTGGCGCTGGGCGCAGCGGCACCGACGGTGCTGCTGGTGGAAGAGGCGGCCGAGGCCCTCATCGGCAGGAAGCTGGACGAAGCAGCACTTGAGCGGCTCGCCAAGGTCTGCTCGGGGGCCTGCCGCCCCATCGACGACAAGCGGGGCACCGTCGAGTTCAGAAGAAAAGTTGCGGGTGTGCTGGCCAGGCGGGCCGCCACGACCGCCTATGCGCGTGCAGGAGGCAAGTGATGGCTGGTGTAGCAGTTTCAACGACAATCAACGGCGACAATGTCGAGTACCTTTGCCAGCCGGACGAGACGCTGCTCGACGTGCTGCGCGACCGCCTCGGGCTGACCGGCGCCAAGGAAGGCTGCGGCACTGGCGACTGCGGCGCCTGCAGCATCATCCTCGACGACCGGCTGGTGTGCTCGTGCCTGGTGCTTGGCGCGGAGGCCGAAGGCCGGCGCGTCGAGACCATCGAGGGCATGGCGCATGGCGACAGCCTGCACCCGCTGCAGCAGAAGTTCCTCGAGCACGCAGCGCTGCAATGCGGCGTCTGCACGCCGGGTTTCCTGATCGCGGCGAAAGACCTGTTGGCCAAGAACCCCGACCCGACCGAGGAGGAAATCCGCTTCGGCCTGGCCGGGAACCTCTGCCGCTGCACCGGCTATGACAAGATCGTGCGCGCCGTTCAGGACGCCGCAAGCGTGATGAAGGGAGCCTGACGATGAACTTCGATCCGCGCTATTCCGGACGCAATTTCGCCTCCGTCGGCACGCGTCCCATCCGCCCCGACGGCGTCGACAAGGTAACGGGCCGCGCGCGCTATGGCGCGGATTTCAACATGGCCGGCCAGTTGGTCGGGCGTGTCCTGAGAAGCCCTCACGCGCACGCCACGATCAGGAAGATCGACACCTCGAAGGCGGAGAAGCTCAACGGCGTGAAGGCGGTGATCACCGCGGCCGACCTGCCCGACCTCACCGACGGCGATGCCGCCATGTACGACATCCTCGACAACTGCATGGCGCGCAAGAAGGCGCTCTATGACGGCCATGCGGTGGCCGCGGTCGCCGCGGTCGACGCCCGCACGGCAAGGCAGGCGCTGAAGCTGATCGAGGTCGACTATGAAGTGCTGCCGCATGTGACCGATGTCGACGAGGCGATGAAGCACTCGGCGCCCGTGCTCGACGACACCATCTTCACCGAGGGCCTTGAGCAAAAGCCCGTCAAGCCGTCCAACGTCACCAAACGCAGCCAGTACGGCCATGGCGACATCCATGAGGGATTTGGCCAGGCCGATTACGTCGTCGAACGCTCCTTCAAGACCGAGCAGACGCACCAGGGCTATATCGAGCCGCATGCCTGCGTGGCGAGCGTCAGTTCCGACGGCACCGCCGACCTCTGGGTCTGCACGCAAGGCCATTTCGTCTACCGCCAGCACTGCGCTCAGCTGCTTGGCATGGAAGCCTCCAAGCTGCGCGTCACCTCGTCGGAAATCGGCGGCGGTTTCGGCGGCAAGACACACGTCTGGGCCGAGCCGGTGGCGCTGGCGCTCTCGCGCAAGGCCGGCCGGCCGGTCAAGCTGGTGATGACGCGCGACGAGGTGTTCCGCGCCTCCGGGCCGACCAGTGCCACCTCGATCGACGTCAGGATCGGCGCCCGCAAGGACGGCACGATCACCGCGGCCGAGGCGACGCTGCGCTATTCCTGCGGCCCCTATGCCGGCATGTGGGCCGAGCTCGGCGCCATGACCGCGTTCGCCTGCTACAATCTCGCTAACGTCAGGACGGTCGGCTACGAAGTGCTGGTCAACCGGCCAAAGACGGCGGCCTATCGCGCGCCATCGGCGCCGATGGCGGCGTTTGCAGTGGAAAGTGCCGTCGACGAGCTGGCCAAGGAGATCGGCATGGATCCGGTCGAGTTCCGGATCAGGAACGCCGCCCAGGAAGGCACCCGATCGTCCTACGGCCCGGTTTACGGCCCGATCGGCATCGGCCCGACGCTGGAGGCGGCGAAGAACCATCCGCACATGCAGGCGCCGCTGGGTAAGAACCAGGGCCGCGGCATGGCTTGCGGCTTCTGGTTCAACTTCGGCGGCCAGACCTGCACCGACCTCAACATCGGCATGGACGGCTCGGTCTCGCTTGCCGTCGGCACGGTCGATGTGGGTGGTTCCCGCGCGTCGCTGTCGCTGGTGGCGGCGGAGGAACTCGGCATCGCCTATGAGCAGATCAAGGCGGTGGTCGCCGACACCTCCAGCCTCGGCTACAACGACATGACGGACGGCAGCCGCGGTACCTTCTCCTCCTCGATGGCGACGATCTCGGCCGCCCGCAACGCCATCAAGATCCTGCGGGAACGCGCCGCGCAGATGTGGGATGTTCCCGTCGACGACGTGCTCTGGGAAAACGGCCACGCCATCGCCAAAGGCGAGAAGTACGGCAACCTTGCGGCGCTGTCTCTGAAGGAGATCGCGGCCGGGTCAGGAAAGACCGGCGGGCCGATCGCCGGCCACAGCGAGCTCGTCGCCGACGGCGCCGGCGTCTCCTTCGCCACCCATATCTGCGATATCGAGGTCGATCCGGAGACCGGCGCCACGAGGGTGCTGCGCTACACGGTCGTGCAGGATGCCGGCAAGGCGGTGCACCCGACCTATGTCGAGGGGCAGTACCAGGGGGGTGCCGCGCAAGGCATCGGCTGGGCGCTCAACGAAGAGTACGTCTACGGCAAGGACGGGCGGCTGCAGAACCCCGGCTTTCTCGACTACCGCATCCCGGTCTGCTCCGACCTGCCGATGATCGACACGCAGATCCTCGAGATCCCCAATCCCAACCACCCTTACGGGGTGCGGGGCGTCGGCGAAACCTCGATCGTGCCGCCGCTGGCGGCGATCGCCAATGCGGTGTCGAACGCCGCGGGCGTGCGGATGACGCATATCCCGATGTCGCCGCCGCGGATTCTCGCGGCGATCGAGGCGGAACGGGGAGGCCGATGGTCGAAGTAACGCTCTGGGGATCGCTCGGCGCAATCGCCGGAGGCAAGAGCAAGGTCGAGATCGAGGCGAAGGATATTCGGGAGCTGTTCAGGAAGCTGGCTGAGCAGTATCCCGGCTTCGAGCCCTACATCGACCGCGGCATCGCAGTCGCCATAGACGGGGTTATCTATCGCGACACCTGGTCGAAGGAATTGCCGCAGGGCGCTGAGATATTCCTGCTGCCGAGACTGGCGGGAGGATAGTTGGCACCATCTTACCTCGGAGCGCTGCTGCGGTGCAGAACCTTTGATCGCGGAGGAACAGCGCGAGGGGGCGCGAAAGATCGCTACAGAGCGCTTTTATTCTGAGCCGCAGCATTCTTCGGCTTATGTAACGGAATGGATCCCAGGGTCTGCGCCGCGTCGCTTCGCTCCTTGCTCCGCCCCAGGATGACGAAGGCGCAGAGGAACTCTAATCTCCGACGCGCTGCAGCGTGCCGAGATTGTTATCGTCGAGAAACTCTATTGTCATGGCCGACGCCTTGCCGTCGGGGCCGATGTCGAAGCCTACGCCCGAGGGCCTGTCCGGCGTCTCGGCGTCCGGGAAGGTCAGGAAGAGGTCGCCGTCGAAATGCTTCAACGAATAGGACCGGGCGCCGGCTGGCCCGACCTTGAGCGCAAGAGCGTCGCCCGCAGTCGACACGACCGCATCGCCGATGAAATCGTTGGAGTAACGGCCTGCATAGGCGCTGGCTGGCCGGGCCGGGCTTGCCGGAGACGGTGGCGCGGCATAGGTGGCGTTGGCCGCCGCGATTGCCGGGCCGAACAGACCCGCATAGGTATCGTCCCATGCCTTGATCCAATCCTTCTCGACCGTTCCGTCGAAAACGAGATCGGCGAAACTGTCGGACAGCCCTTCCGGCACCCCTGTCGAAAAGGCGTTGGCGACGATGACGATGCCAAGCTTCTCCTCAGGAAAAACTGTCACCAGGGTACGGGCGCCGACGCTGAAGGCGCCGGCATGGCCCCAGCTCAGGCCGTGCCGGCCGAATTCGACATTCCAGCCGAGGCCGTAGAAGGACGTGCCGCCTGAGACGGGGTTCCTGCCGCGCGCCATCAGGGGAACATGCGTCTGGTCCAGTGCATCTGCCTTAATGAGCGTCTCGCCGGCGTAGACCCCATTGCCGAGCACGAGGCGCACCCATTGCGAGAGATCGCGCGCCGTGGAGCTGACACCGCCCGCGGGCGCCTGCGCATCCGGATCGCGCTTTACCTTCGCGGCCCAGACGCCGTCGATCTTGACGTGGAGCGCAGCGCGGTTGGCATGCTTGATGAAGTCCGCATGACGGGAGCTGGTCGAAACCATTTTAAGCGGCCGGTAGAGTTTCTCCTCGGCGACCTCTTCCCAGGACTTGCCTGTCGGCTTCGCGGCCGCGACGGCACCCTCAGTCAGTCCGAAATTGCTGTAGGAGTAGCCGGCGCGAAAGCTCGACGATGGCGACACGAACCGCAGACGACGCAGGATCTCCGCGCGATCGTAGCCAATGTCCTCAAGATCGTCCCCGGCGGTGCCGGGAAGCCCGCTGCGGTGCGAAAACAGGTCGCGGACCGTGAGTTCACTGGTCGGATAGGGCTCGGCGAGCCGGAAGGCGGGATCGAGATCGACGATTTTCGCATCCCAGGATACGATGCCCTCGCTGACCAGCGCCGCCACTATCGTTGCCGAGACTGGCTTGGAGAGGGAGGCGATCTGGAACACCGTGTCGGCGTCGACGGTCTCCGGCTTGCCGGCCTCGCGACGCCCGAACCCTCTGAGAAAGACCACCTTGTCGTCATGCACGACCCCGATGGCGAGACCGGGTACGGCACCGTCCGCGACGACACCTTCGGCGAGCAGTTCGAGCTTCGACAGGGCGGCAGTGATCCGGTCGGGCGTAAGGCTGTCGGCCGACGCCGCCTGCGGCGAAAGCACCATGACGGCGATGAAGGCCAACGTCCCCCAACGGCGGAAATTCCGACCCAACCCCACGCTCGAGCTCCCTGCAAGCACTGTCATACTACAGGCCGACGCAGGGAAGGCCAGCCCTCGCCTGCGCGATACAGCAAAGTCCGCTGCGCGACGCCAAGCGGCCATCCCGGTAGCCAACCGGTCAAAAATATCGAACGGACCATCGCTCGGCGGCGACGACAGTCATGAAGAACCCGAACGACAACAGCGATGAGAGCACGATAGCGGCGTCGAGCCGGTCGGACCAATAGTTGAAGGTCGCGTCGACGATCGTCGCCAAGACCTTGTCGGACCCGATCCATTCGCCAACGATCGCGCCGATCACCGCGGTCGCATCGCGGCGGTAAGCCGCCGGAGGCGGCGCCTAGTGGTGAAAGCCTGACGCTTGCTACCCGACGCGTAGGGCAGCTCAGGGTGGAAACTTGCCGTATGCGCGCCTGTCGGAACGACGTGATTGCGGCAAGGAGCGGACGTCGCTCCGCCTATGCGGCTTGCTCACTCTAGCGTCGGGGCGGTCCGCAGACCGTTGAATCGAAATCGCTACGAAGCCCACGGGCAGACCTTAGCCTCCTGCGCTGAGCATTTCGATGATTGTTAAATCCAAAGAATCACCACAGGACGGTGGCCGTCGAGCGAGTTTTCAGCAGCCCATTTCCGCAGCCTATTAATGTGCAACTTGGGAAGCTGCCGACATCAATTCCTCGGGATTCAGCGCTCTGAAGGTGTTGAGGCCATCCTCCAGAACTTCAGTGAAGTTCCAGCGTACGATGCCCGCCCGGTCGATTAGGAACTGACCGACAAGCTGCGCCTGGCTGGAAGCCATCGCCTGCTGATCGACTTCCGTAATCTCATATCCTTCCTTCTTGTTAAGAAATTCATTCATTGCCATGACGTTCATAGGCTCGGGCAACTCGCCCGGGAGATGGAACGGTATCGCCATGACCGTGTCCATCCCGACCTCGCGCAAGCCGAAAGCACGGTGCGAGGCTCGCTCCGGGTCGGATGCGGCGAGAAGATCGGGTGCCGGGTGGTAACGGAAATAGAGCCGCGCCCGCTCGACCGGCGTATTGACCACAGCCAGGCATTCGACGCCTTTCTCACGCAGGGCCGGCTTGAGTTGCGCCATCGCCGCGACATGGCGCCGGCAGAACGGACAGTGCAGGCCTCGGAACAACCCGATCAACAACGGGCTACGGCCTCGAAAATCATCGAGCGCGATCTTGCCTTCGCGTGAGATCGCATTGAGCACAACATTCGGTGCCCGGTCGCCCGGCTGCAGCGGGCGGTCAACACTACTCGTGGACATGGACAACCTCCTCGCCCCGGGGTCAGTCAGGGAAAGCAGCACACCCAGCGTTTCGGAGGCGATCAAGTGCTGGGGCGAAAGCTTCCTGTGCCAAGGCAATAGCTTTCGACCTCTGCCATATTGCCGAGGTCGAGATTACGCGCGTTGCAAGCCCATCATAACACGAAAAAGCATATGCGGGTGCCGCCAAATGTGGTGAATTACCTTACGAGAGCGCACTCCCGAATGCTCTTGCGCTGAAGGTCAGGTTCCCGACCTCGATTTGGAGGTTCAAGTCTGCAACGCCCAAGGTCGTCAACGGGTCGGTTCTTGCCGTCCACCGGCACCAAGCGTCAGACTTTCACCCCTAGGTTCTGTTGACAAAGTGCATCGGAAGACAGGCCATAGTTCCAGCACATTTTGCTAAGCAGGCTGGCATGGGACGTGAGTTCATCCATGACGCTGGCAAAGCGCTTCTCAGTTTTCGTTTTTTTGTTGCATAGGACTTTCTACGCCCGAACGCGGGTTCGGTCATCACCTGCCAATATAGGCGGCTAGTTCGTCCGGCGTCCCATTTGGGAAGGCCTGTTTTAGAAAATTCAAGAACGCCGACACTCGCGCGCTGAGTAGCCGCCGAGATGGGTAGAGCGCCCATAGAGCGATCTCGGGGCCGTCGATATCCCCCCATAGTACCAGCGTGCCGTCAGCCAAGTCGTGGGCCACCAACGAAATGGGAAGACGTGCTGCACCGACGCCGGCTCGTACCGCATCCCGGACCATGACGAGCATCGACAAAGCGAGGACAGGCTCGATTGCAATTGTTGACCGGCCACCTTGTGTCTTCACGTGCCATATTTGCCGATCGCCCGCCCAGCGCGCGACGCCAGGAGCGGCGAGTCCACCACTCGCGCGAGGAAGGTCAGGGCTCGCCACTACGACCAGGCGGTCGCGGAGAAACGCCCGTCCAACAAGGCTTTCGTCGGGATCTGGATTGACTCGGATTACCAGATCGTAGCCTTCCTCGATCATGTCAACAGGCCGATCCTCAGTCGTAACCTCCAGCCTCACCTCCGGATATTTAAGGGCAAACCCCGCAGCAATCCTCCCCATTGCGGTCTGAGAAAAAAGCAAAGGTGCGCTAATCCGTAATCTGCCCCTGGGTCTCTGACCGCCCGAGGCAATCGCCGAAGCCGTCTCGTCCAGTTCGGCAAGCAGCGCCCCTGTCCGCTCGAAGAGCGCCCGTCCTTCTTCGGTGAGCTTCAGGCTACGCGCACCCCGTTCAAACAGGCGCAGATCAAGGCTGCTTTCCAATTCTCCAACGCGCCGGGACAGGGTCGCCTTAGGCCGTCCGGTGGCCCTTGCCGCTTTGCCGAAACCACCGTGGCGGGCAACGAGATTAAAATCGGCGAGGGCAAGAAGATCCATGTGTGTTCCACCAGCGAGACGGTGCGTCTAAAATTTCAGCCTATTGGACCCTCAGTGAGCCACACATATTGGCCGTGTCAAGCAACCCAACAGGAGAAATTTCATGACCATTCTCGTTACCGGGGCCACAGGCAATATTGGCCGCCAAGTCGTCGAACACCTCGTCAAGCGCGGCGCTGATGTACGTGCTCTCGTCCGCGATCCGTCGAAAGCCAACTTCCCGGCAGGCGTATCCGTCGTGCAAGGCGACTTTCTCGATGTCGATTCGCTGCGCAAAGCCATGTCTGGAGTTTCCACTCTGTTCCTTTTGAACGCCGTAGTCCCGGACGAATTCACCCAAGCTTTGGTCGCGCTGAACGTCGCCCGATCGGCCGGTATCGAGCGGATCGTATATCTGTCGGTGATCCACGCTGACGGCTACGTGAACGTGCCCCATTTCGCTGGCAAGTTCGGCGTCGAGCGAATGATCGAGCAGATGGACTTAAAGGCTACGATCTTGCGCCCAGCTTACTTCATCCAGAACGATCTGATGATCAAAGACGTCATCACCGGCTATGGCACCTACACAATGCCGATCGGCGACAAGGGTCTCGCCATGATCGACGTCCGTGATATCGCCGAGATCGCCGCCCTTGAGCTGCTGCGCCGTGAACAGGCCGCAGAGCCGCTTGCGATCGACTGGATCAACCTCGTCGGTCCAGAGACACTGACTGGGGCGGATATCGCCGCCATCTGGTCAGACGTGCTCGCCCGCCCGATCAACTACGGCGGCGACAATACCGAGGATTTTGAGCAAAATCTCAAGCAGTTCGTGCCCGCCTGGATGGCCTACGACATGCGTCTGATGGGCGAGCGCTTCTTCACCGACGGGATGCTGCCTGGGGCCGGCGACGTCGAGCGCCTGACTGCCCTGCTCGGACGTCCACTGCGCCCATATCGAGCCTTCGCCTCGGAAACCGCTGCCTCCGCCTGACGGAAGCGCAGCCCCTGTCTGATCACAAGGACTGTCATCATGATTTATTCAACTGCCACAGTTCCGGTGAACCCGGAAGGCGAAGTCCCATTGACGCGCGCTCAAGTGTGGAAGGGTCTCGAGCTGAAAGCACGCGACGCCCGCTTGTTCCTTGTCACGGGTCTCTGCACCCGTTGCGACGTTGTGGAGGAAAGCGCTACCCACTTCGTGCGTGAGGCCACGATCGGTGGCCACGACCTGCGCGAAATCGTCACGCTCGAGCCGGAAAGCAAGGTCACCTTCTTCCAGGCATCCGGTCCGCGCGAGGGAGCGATTGTCAACGAAGATGGAGAAGGCGCACTGCAGCTTCGCTTCTACTGCTACATTGGCTTGCGCGGCAAAGAGCCAAACGGTCGCGAGGAGCAGGCCGAGCAGGCTCAGTTCGGCAGCGAAAACGGCTACAAGGCCGCCCTGCTGTCGACGCTGAAGCGGACCCGCGAACTGCTCGCAGCGGGAAAGCTCTAATCATCGCCAGAAACACAAGCAACAGGGCGGCTCTCAAGGAGGCGCCCTGCCTTCGCGGGAACAAATGATGCTACGTCCATCGCCGACGCGTTCAGCCGCCTCTAACGGTATCGAACCGACCATCGCTCAGCGGCGACGACGGTCATGAAGAACCCGATCGACAACAGCGATGAGAGCACGATGGCGGCGTAGAGCCGGTCGGACTGGTAGTTGAAGGTCGCCTGGATGATCAGCGCGCCGAGACCTTTGTCGGAGCCGATCCACTCGCCGACGATCGCGCCGATCACCGCGGTCGCCGAGGCGATCCGCAGCGAAGCGAAAAGCATTGGCAGCGCGCGCGGCAGGCGCAGGCGCCAGAATACTTCCCAGCGCGTCGCCGACAGCACGCGGAACAGCTCGTGCTCGCTGGGGCTCGCCGATTCCAGACCCCGGATCATGTTGATGAGCGTTGGGAAGAAACAGATCACCGCCGCGATCACGATCTTGGGCAGCATGCCGAGGCCGAAGATGAGGATGACGACCGGGGCCAGCGCCAGCACCGGGATCGTATTGAAGAACAGCACGACCGGAAAATAGGCCGCCTGCAGCGTACGGCTGTGAACGAAGACGACCGCCAGCAGCACTGCGGCGAGGTTGCCGAGCACGAAGCCGGAGAGCGCCTCGATGGCCGTCGGCCAGAGGTTCGACAGGAGAAGCGATCCGTTCCCGGCAAACACGCCCGCTATCGCGGTCGGCGTCGGAACGATGTAAGCGGGCACGCCGGCGAGCGGCAGCAGGAATTGCCATGCGAGAATAAGCGAGCCGGCGCCGAGGATCGGCAGCGCAGCCTGTGCGAATGGCGAAAGCGCGCCCTGGTTCACGACGCCGCTCCGAGGGCGGAGCGCATCCTGGCCATTGCCGCGACGATCGCCGGATCCTCGCGCGAGCATCTGTTGTCCGGCCCCTTCAGCGGACGAAGGTCGTGGTCGGCGACGATCCGTCCGGGATGGGCGGCAAGCACGATCACGCGCTGCCCGAGATAGACGGCTTCGGCAATGGAATGCGTGACGAACAGCACGGTCGTTCCGGTCCGCCGCCAAAGGTTCAGCAGTTCGTCGTTGAGGCGATCGCGGGTGATCTCGTCAAGCGCGCCAAACGGCTCGTCCATCAGAAGCAGACGTGGCTCGCCAAGCAGCGCCCGGGCGATAGCCAGCCTTTGGCGTTGTCCGCCGGAAAGCTGATGCGGCAGGCGCTCACCAAGCGCCGACAGCCCGACGAGTTCGAGCAGCTCGTCGGCGCGGTCGTCTATCATGCGCGACAGGCTGCGGCGGCCCACCTGGATCGGCAGCCGCACATTCTCGCGCGCCGTGCGCCACGGCAAAAGGGTCGAGTCCTGGAAGACAAAACCCACGCCCCGGCCGGAGCGCACCGCCGACGGCGTTTCGCCCATCACGCGTATCGTGCCCGCGAGCGGCGCCAGAAGATCGGCGACAACCCGCAGAAACGTCGACTTTCCGCACCCCGAAGGCCCGAGGATCGACAGGAATGTCCCGGCCTCGACTGTCAGTTCGAGACCGGAGATCACCGTCACGGGCGAGCGCCGGCCGGGATAGCCGACGTCGAGCCCGGAAGTTTCGATGGCCGGCGCGGCCATCAAGAGGCGGGCGCGCCGAGCTTCGGCCGATCAGCCGCACTGAGTTCGAGCACCTTCGTCGTATAGACGTCCTCGGCCTTCGGCCTGCCGTTTGGATACTGGCCAATCTGGTCAAGCAGCGCGATCTGGCTCTCGATCGAGGCAGGATCGAAGGTGCCCCATCCATCCTTTTTCGTGTTGTCGTCGAACGACAGTTTCAGCACCAGGGAAATCGTCTTCTTTTCCCAGCCTGCGTCGATCTCGGGATAGGCCGCGACGAGCTTGTCGACCGCCTGCTCGGGATTGGCGTGGACCCAGCCCCACCCCTTGGCCACCGCCCCGATGAATTTCGCCAGGGTCGCGGAATCGGATTCGATGGCGCTGTCGGTCGCGAAGTAGACGTTGGCATAGGACGCCAGGCCGAGCTCCGACAACAGCAGATCGATGCGATCGTCACCGACGACGCTGAGCGCCTGCGTGTTGGTGATCCAGCCGCCGATCGCATCGACGTCGCCACGAACCAACGGCGCCTTGTCGAACCCGACATTGACGATGGTGACCTCGGAAGGGTCGATCTTGTTCTTCGCGAGCATCGCGTCGATGGCGAAGCGCGCGGTCGGCTGCGTGCCGATCCGCATCCCCTTCAGATCCGCCACCGACCGGATCGGCTTCTCCGGTTTCGACGTCAGCGCATAGGGTCCGGTGCGATAGCCGCAGGCGATTATCCTCACCGGAACGCCGCTCGCCCGCGCGGCATAGAGTTGAGGCGATTCCGAGAATTGGCCGAGCTGGGCGGCACCGGACACCACCGGCGGCACGGTGGCGGCGTTCGGCCCGCCGGGGCTGAACTCCACTTCAAGCCCGGCTTCGCTGAAGTAGCCATTGGCGACGGCTGCGACGTCGCCGATCTGGCCGTTCGACATCAGCCAGTCATACTGGACCACGAGCTTGGCGGCTGCCGAGGCGCTGGCGCCAAACAGCTGAAGTCCCGGCCCGAAAGCCGCCAGGCCGGCGGCGCCGGCCTTCAGGATCAATCTGCGATTCCACTGCGATGCGTTCCCACTCATCTTCTTGCTCCTTTGTTGGACTGTTTGCATGCGGCGCGGCCCTTCTTGCGAGGCCGTCGCGATCCAATCACACTTGCGTGTCGTGATAGTCGCCCGGTCCGGCGCCGGTCCAGGCATAGAGTTCCCACAGCGTCCCGTCGGGATCGTGGAAGTAGGCGCAGCGCGCGTTCCAGACATAGTCGCCGGGCGGCCCGACGAACGGCACGCCCTTGTCCGACAGTTCGGCGTAGAGCCGGTCGACCTCGCCGGCGCTTTCGAGTTCCATGGCGACGCATGCCTTGTGCGCCTGCTTCGGTGAGCGGACATTCGAGACGCCGCAGTGGCGATTGATGTGGTCCAATTGCCATGCAGCGAGCGTCACGCGCTCGGAATGAAAATCGACAAAGCCCTCGGCGCGGCGTCTGATCCGGTAGCCAAGCTTCTGCGTGTAGAAGTCGATGGTGCGGTCGATATCCTCTACAAGCAGGCAGATATCGGTGATTGCCTTGATCTGCCCGAGCGACATGGTCATTTGCCTCGATTGATGGCGGTGAGCTCGACGCCTACGCGCGATGCGGCGCCTTCGATGTGCCGGCGCATCGCCTCGCCGGCAGCCTGCGGATCATGCGCGGCGAGCGCGTCGTAGATCCGCACGTGCTCGGCAACGTTGACCTCGACCAGGTCGTGGAGCGGGTTGGTGAGGCGGGCATAGTGGATCGACTGGCGGATCTGCTCGCAGACGAAGGAAATGAAGGTGTAGATGTAACTATTGCCGGTCGCCCGGGCGATCGCCCGATGGAAAAGCAGATCGGCCTCGATGCTGCCATCCTCCCAGCGCTCCTCGCCGCCCATGCGGTCCAGCGCAGCCTTGATTGCGTCAAGATCATCGGATTTACAGCGCGCCGCGGCCAGCGTGGCGGACTCGGTCTCCAGGATGCTGCGCAGCTCGAAGAGCTGCTCCATGTTGCGCTGGTCTTTCAGCGCCTCACGGTCGATCCGGATGGCGGTCCGCTGTTCCGGCGCCATGACGAATGCGCCTACGCCCTGACGCGCCTCGATCATGCCATCGGCGCGAAGCTGCGCGATCGCTTCCCTGACAACATTTCGGCTGACGCCGAACTTGTCGGCGAGCTGGCTTTCGGTGGGGAGCCGGGCTCCCGGGATGATGTCGCCGCCCTCGATCTCGCGGCTCAGATGCGAAGCGACGCGATGCGGAAGCGCCTCCACGCTGCCGATGATGGACGAACGCTGCTTCATGCGGCTTTCCCCTACAAATCGCCCGGATCAGGAATGAGACATGTCGGATTGAACAGGCCTGCCGGATCGAAGGCTGCCTTGATCGCGAAATGAAGCTGCCGCTCGCGCTGCGACAGGCCGGCCCAGAACACGTGACTGCGGCTGCGACCGACGCCATGCTCGGCGCTGAACGAGCCGCCGAGCGCTCCGACCAGCTCGTAGAGCCGGGTCAAAACCGCCTGCCCCACGGTCCTCGCTTCGCCGGGGTCGCAATCGATGGGAGGCAGCACGTTGAAATGGATGTTGCCGTCGCCCGCATGGCCATAGGTCAGGGATGTCCAGCCAGGCCAGTCTCGCAAGACACACGCGCGTGCTTGCTCGATCAGCGTCGGCACCTGGCTGAGACGAACCGACAGGTCGGTGCGGACATGATAGCCGCGCCGCGCCTGCCCCTCGACCAGGCCCTCACGGATGGCCCAGAATGTGGCAGCCTGCGAGCGGCTTTGCGCGACGACGCCGTCCCTGATCAGGTCGGCCTCGAGGGCGCGCGCCAGCATAATTTCAAGAAGGCCGCCGGCATCTATCCCTGGCCCACAGGCGAGTTCGACGATCGCATGAACCGGACATTCTTGCGTCAGCGGCGAGCGCAGGTTCGGATCGATGAGGTGGACCAGCGGCAGGCACTCCTCGCCGATGACCTCAAACGCGCTGAGAAGGTCAGAGCAGAGATGCCTTGCCGTCCGGAACAGCTCGCACGCCTGGCGGAAGCTGCCCAGTCCGACATAGGCGGTCTCGACCTGCGTCGGCCGGGGCGAGAGCCTTACCTCGACGCCGGTGACGACTCCCAGCGTCCCTTCCGAGCCGATCATCAATTGCTTCAGGCTGTAGCCGCGATTGTCCTTGCGCAGCCCGTTCATGCCGCTCCACAGTGTCCCGTCCGGCAGGACCGTCTCAAGCCCGAGCACCAGATCACGCGTCATGCCGTAGCGCAGCACATTGATGCCGCCGGCATTGGTCGCGACATTGCCGCCGATCGTGCACGATCCCTGTGCGCCAAGCGCGAGCGGGAAGGTCATCTCGGATGCTTCAGCGGCGTCCTTGACGTCCTGCAGCACGGCCCCGGCATCCGCTTGCAGCGTGAAGTCGAGCGGGTCGACGCGGCGTATCCGATTGAGACGCTCAAGCGACAGCACTGCGTAGTCCGAATTGTCTGGAATGGCGCCACCGGCAAGTCCGGTATTGCCACCCTGCACGACGATGGCGATACCGCTCTGCGAGCACCATCTCACAAACGCCTGGACGTCTTCCACCGATCCTGGACGCACGATGAAGCGGGAACTTCCGCGCCTGTCGCGGCTCCAATCGATGAGGTAGCGCTCCGCCTGGGGCGACCGGCCGTCTATCAGCGCATCACCCGCCAACTGCGCAGGCAGCTCAGCAATTGCGCCGGAAGCTTCGCGTTGAGAGGGGCGATCCGTGACCATCGGGTCAGATCATACGGTCATCCTACAACTTCGCAAGTCCTATTCTTCTCGATGCTCCAGGGTCCACCTGCCCCCCTCCAACAACGGATGCCGGTCTCCTTCGAATAACGATTGTGTCGAATACATTTCGCTGATTAGCTATCTTGCATAAGTCCGGGACAAGATTGGCAAATGTTGTCCGGGGAGGACCGCGATGCCGGTGCTTGAGGTTCGCCACGTTTCGAAGAATTTCGGGGCCATCCAGGCCCTGAGCGACGTCAGCTTCCAGGTGGAGCGAGGCGAAGTCGTGGGTCTGATGGGGGACAACGGCGCCGGCAAGTCCACCGTGGTCAAGACCGTGGCTGGCAATTTCCCGCCGAGCGACGGCGAAATTGTCGTGGACGGCGAGCTTTGCCATTTCCATAAACCTGTCCAGGCCCGCGCCAAGGGGATCGAAGTCGTTTATCAAGACTTGGCGCTCGCCGACAATCTGACGGCGGCGCAGAACGTCTTCCTCGGCCGCGAGATCAAGAAAGGCTTTTGGCCGATCAGAGTGCTTGACAAGCAGGCGATGATCGACCGCTCGGCAGCGCTGTTCAGGGAACTCAAATCGGAAACCAGGCCGCGCGATCTGGTCAAGAAGATGTCCGGTGGGCAGCGCCAGGCGGTAGCCATTGCGCGAACCCGGCTTTCAAACGCCAAGCTGGTGTTGATGGACGAGCCGACCGCCGCCATCTCGGTGCGCCAGGTGGCGGAAGTGCTCGAATTGATCCGGCGCCTGAAAGCGCAGGGCGTCGGCGTCATGCTGATCAGCCACCGCATGCCTGACGTTTTTGCCGTCGCAGATCGCATCATCGTGCTCAGGCGAGGTTCCAAGGTTGCCGACAAGGACACCGGCAACACATCACCCGAGGAAATCACAGGACTGATAACGGGGGCCATCCGTGGCGAATAGTGTTCAGGAGCCGGTTATGGTTCAGGAGTCAGCCGGGAACGCCGGCCAGCCGGCCATGTCGGACTTCGTCCCGACCAAGGAACAGACAGCTTTCCAACGCGTGATTTCAAGTCAGCCCTTCTGGGTGACGATCGCGCTGATCGCGCTGGTCATCTTGATGACAGCGATGGAGCCGAGCTTCGGCACCTCCGAAAACGTCGCCAATGTGACGCGCAATCTTGCGCCTTTCGGCATCATGGCGCTCGGCATGACGGTCGTCATCATCACCGGTGGCATCGATCTGTCGGTCGGCTCGATCATGGGCCTCGTGGTCATCGTCGCCGGCCTGTTCCTCACCTGGCATTATCCCTGGTACATCGCTTTCGCCATGGGCCTTATTTCCGGCCTGGCCTGCGGCGCGGTCAACGGATTTTTTGTCGCCTATGTCGGAATGCCGTCCTTTGTCGTCACCCTCGGCATGCTGTCCGTCGCGCGCTCGCTGGCGGTGGTGTTCTCGGCCAACCAGATGCTTTACCAGTTCGGGCCCGATGCTCCGATCGTGAAGGCGATCGGCCAGGCGAAATGGCCGCGGCATGGACCCGAGGACTGGGCGCCGCACTGGATACCGGAACTGTCGTCGCAATTCTGGACCATGGTGGTCCTGGCGCTGATTGTCGGCTTCGTGTTCAATTTCACTGCCTGGGCCCGGCATCTGTTCGCCATCGGCGGCAATGAGGAGGCGGCGCGGCTCACCGGCGTTCCGGTCGACTGGATCAAATTCCAGGCCTACCTTTTCTCGGCCTTCACCGCCTCGATCGCCTCGCTCCTGCTGCTCGGCTACAACGGCTCGGCCATCAATGCGATGGGCCAAGGCTATGAGCTGCGCGTCATTGCGGCGACAGTGATTGGCGGCGCCAGCCTGATGGGCGGCGCCGGCACGGCCTTCGGTGCGGTCATCGGCTCGGCGTTCCTCGAAGTGATCAGGAATGCGCTGCTGATGGCCGGCATCGATTCAAACTGGCAGGGTGCCTTCGTCGGCGCCTTCATCGTTCTTGCGGTTCTTTTGGGCATGCAAACCGGCGGCAAATCGATCCTCGCTGCGTCGCTGGCAGTCCTGATGCCCAAAAAAAGCCGCTAGAAACCCGCCGGCGGGAGGCCTGCGGGACATCACACCAAGGAGGAGAACTTCACATGAAGAAACATCTGCTGACGGCGGCTGTCGCGCTTGGCGCCATGGTGCTTGCCGTTTCCGGTGCCGAGGCGAAATACACCTTCGCCCTGGTGCCGAAGAACATGAACAATCCTTTCTTCGACCAGGCACGCGACGGCTGCAAGAAGGCCGAAGCCGAATCGAATGGTGCCCTGGAGTGCATGTATATCGGCCCCGGCGAGCATGGCGGCGGCGACGAGCAGGTACAGATCGTGCAGGATCTCGTGGCCAAGAGGGTGGACGGCATCGCCGTATCGCCATCGAACGCTGCGGCGATGGCGGTTGCGCTGCAGGCCGCCAAGGACGCGGGCATTCCGGTCCTCACCTGGGACTCCGATCTGCTGCCCGAGAACAAGGACCTGCGCGTCGCCTATATCGGCACGCACAATTATGAGATCGGCGCGAACCTCGCCAAGCTCGCCATGCAGATCAAGCCCAAGGGCGGCACGATCTGTATCCAGTCGGGCGGCGCGGCGGCGGCCAACCACAATGAGCGCATGCAGGGCATTCGCGACACGCTTTCGGGGACCAAATCGGCAGCCTCACCCGGCGACCGCCTGACCGGACAGAACGGCTGGACCGAAATCGAGGGCTGCCCACTCTACACCGACGACGACTTCCCGCGCTCGGTGCAGCAGTTCGAGGACATCATGGCGAAAAACCCGAACCTCGACGCGTTCATCCCAACCGGCGGCTTCCCGCAGTTCATCCCCGATGCCAATCGCGCCGCGGTCGCGCCGTACAAGGACAAGATCGCCTCGAAGGCCCTGGCCCTGGTCGTCGCCGATACGCTTCCCGTACAGATCGACCAGATGAAGGAAGGGTTCTCGCTCGGCCAGGTCGGCCAGCGGCCGTTCGAAATGGGCTACAAGACGATGATGGCGCTGAAGGACATGAAGGACGGCAAGGCTTCGCCGGCCGACCCGACCTATACCGGCCTTGACATTTGCACGCCGGAGACAGCGGATACCTGCATCGCCAAATAGTGCTCCAAATAGCGTTAATTGGGCGGGAGCAAACTCCCGCCCTTTTCATAGCCCGCCCTTTTCTTGGGGGATTATCAATGTCGGAATTGTTCTCGCTCAACGGCCGTGTCGCGTTGGTCACCGGTGCTTCGCGTGGCCTCGGCTTCGCCATGGCCAAGGCACTTGCGGAAAACGGCGCGACGGTGATCGTCAATGCCCGCGATCCGGCGGCGCTGTCCGCGGCGGCCGAAAGGATCGGGGCCGAAGCCCTGCCGTTCGATGTCACCGACGCGGCGATCTCGAGGGCGTCGCTGGAAGGGATCGTCGAACGCCACGGCCGCCTCGATATTCTGGTCAACAACGCCGGCATCCAGCATCGAAGTCCGTTGGTCGAATGGCAGGACGAGGATTTCGACCATGTGATTGCCGTCAATCTTTCGGCTTGCTTCCGCATGATGCGCGACGCGGTGCGCCTGATGCTGCCAAACAAGTTCGGGCGCATAATAAACACCGGATCGGTTGCGGCGATCCTTGGCCGTCCCACCATTCACGCCTATGTGGCGGCAAAGGCGGGCCTGCACGGGCTGACACGCTCTACCGCCGCTGAACTGGGCCGTCACGGCATCACCGTCAACGCGATCGCCCCCGGCTATTTCGCTACTGAGCTCAACACCGCACTTATGAGCGACGAGGCCTTCACCAAATGGGTCGAGGCACGAACCCCGGCGGGCCGCTGGGCCCAGCCTGAGGAACTCGGCGGAGCCGTGGTGTTTCTCGCCTCAGACGCTGCCGCCTACGTCAACGGCCATGTGCTGGCCGTCGACGGTGGGCTGTCGGTTTCCCTCTGACCGGCGACGTGCCTTTCAGGAATAAATTTCAGCCGGGCAGCGCTGCGAAATCTGCGAAGACCGGCTGAGTTAGCCAATTCCAAAGACCAGGCTCACGCGCCCATCCGTGAGCTGCTGAACCTTCCGCAGTTCAAGCCCGCGACGATTTTGCGTTGCTCCAAACAGCGCCTTCCCTTCGCCGACGAGCAGTGGATAGAGGATAAGCCGCAGTTCATCCACCAGCCCGGCATCGATGAGGCTCGCGGTCATTCGCGCACCGCCCATGAGATAGATATCCTTGCCGGGCTGCTGCTTGAGGCCAGCGATGTCTTCGAGGCTCCGCACGAAGCGCGTCTTTGGCCAGGCCGCCGAAGTCATCGTGTTCGACAGCACATAATGCGGGGTATGTTCGGCAAAGCGGGCCCATTCGAGCTCCTCCGGCGTCGGCAATTTGCCGGTCATCGGCAACGGCTTGTCCGGCTCATTCTGGATCGCGCTCCAGTAGCGCTCGTAGCCGGCGTACATGATGCTCCCGAGCAGGCAGGCATCGATTTGCGGCATCAGCCCATACTCCTCCGACCACGCGTCGACCCATTCCGCGTAACCCTCGGGTCCCTCCATCTTGCCGTCGACGGAAACCTTCATTCCGGCGATCAATTTGCGCATGACGTCCTCCATCAGGCTTGCCCAATGCAAGCACGTTTCATCGTTTCATCGTTACTGGTGTGCGAGCCTCCACGGACGGATGCCGGTGGAGGCTGGGCGGTGACTTCAGCCGGCGCGATCGTGTCAGGCCGGCAGGCGGCGGTCGTATTCTTCCCGCAGGCGGCTCCAGCCCTCCCAAAACGAGGTCGGCGTCTTGCCCGCGAGGCGGGCAGCCAGCATGTCGAGGTGCATGTGCCAGCCGGCGGTGACGTTGAGCTGGATGGCGCGTTCCGGCAGCCGGCGATGGATGACGGTGAGCAGCACTTCATTGCCCTTCGGCTCCAGCAAGAAGGAAACCCCGCCGGTGTCTCCCCAGGTGATGGCAAGTTTGTAAGGCGGATCGAGCTCGGTGATCCGTCCCTCCATCCGGTGCTCTTCGGGAAAGCCGGCGGGGCGCTGGCCGGGCGGATCGGTCAGCTCGTCGTTACGCCAGACCAACTCGAACGAGGTGCCGGCCTTCATTTCCATCTGGCCCGCAGCCATCCACTGCCGGCGCAGGTCACTCTCGGTGAGATAAGCCCAGACCCGCTCGATGGGACCGGGCAAAAGCCGCTGGATAGTGAACGTGGCGGGCTCGGTCAGTTCGCCATAGGCTTCGATGGCTTTCATCTGGTTCATTGGTCGTCTCCTTCTTTTGAGGCGGGCGATTTCCTGGAATCATCCCGGGCCCAGGAATCACCCGGGGCTTTGCGTGCGTCCTCCTCGCGAAGCAGACGCTCGAGGACGTCGAGACGGTTGGTCCAGAACCGCTCGTAGAAGCCGAGCCATTGGTGGGCGCTGGCCAGCGGTCCGGGTTCGAGGCGGCAAATATGTGTGCGGCCCCTCACTTCGCGACGAATAAGCCCTGCATTCTCCAGCGTCTTAATGTGCTTGGAGGCGGCCGCCAACGACATGGCGAAGGGTTCCGCCAACTGGCTCACCGTTCGCTCGCCGCCGGCGAGGTCGCGAAGCATATGCCGGCGGGTGGTGTCACCAAGCGCGTGAAAAACCGCGTCGATCTGGGGTGTCTCTAATTCAACCATGTAGTTGAATATAGAGGCACGCTTTCGAATTGTCAACCGATTGGTTGAATGATCTTGGAAGGGAGTTCCACAGGCGGTCTGCGGCGATCGAAGACATTCGGCCAGTGCAAGGGCCGGCGGAAGCGGGACCTTCACTTGCCTTCGAAGAAAGTATGAATCGAGACTTCCAGCTTTTCGATGAGTTGAGGGTTATGGCAGCTTCCAGCCCAGATCAGGGCGTTCAGTCTCATATCCTTGTTGAGAAAGTTCATTTTCCGGGAATCAAGCAGGTATCCCGCGACCTCGTAGTGCCGTCCCTTGATTGCCTCGATAAGCGCGTTGTTTCTTCCGGTCTTGTCAGTAAGATTCACGTCGGCGCCATTCTCGACAAGCAACTTAACGACATCCAGATGCCCGTTCTTTGCCGCTTCAATAAGGGCCGTTCTGCCGTAGTAGTCGGCTCTTGCATTAATCTCTATTTCGGGATGTTTCACGAGGGCTAAAATAGAGGCGTAGTGGCCCTTGGCCGAAGCAAGGCTCAAAGGCGTGCTCTTCCATTTGTTTCTGGAATTCACATCGATTGCTGGGTGTTCGATCAACGCCTCGACCGCCGCGGTGCGGGCATTGAGGGCTGCGAGATGAAGGGCTGACCAGCCGCCGCCGTCCGCCTCGTTGATATTGGCGCCGGCCGCCAATTCCGCTCGAACGGCCCCCGCATCGCCGCTTTCTGCCGCGATCAGCAGATTCGACCAACCTCTCGCCCCTTCGACTTCCAAGCTCTCGGTCAATGCAGTCGCCTCCCCGAATGCTCCCTGCAGGATACCATTGTTCCGGTTCGGCCGACATCCACCGAATGACCGGCTTCCATCGAAAAGCCTTTCTCATTCGACGGTGTCCGCAAATACAATCCGAGAGGGGAAGAAGGAGAAGATAGCGAACCTGAGCTTGAGCGAGAGGCATGATGCCTTTGAGTGCCTGACCTAAGAGCGCGACGGCATCCGACTGACTTCACTTGCAAGCAGAGTGGCGAGGACGCCGAAGTCGGACTGGCTGGTTGGTAATCGGCATGGAAGTTCGACCGGCTCGAACGTGAAGCCAGGCCACTGATCAAAGCGGAACTGGCCGATATCCTCCGACAGCGGAGGCCGATAAAGACGAACAGGAAGCGCGCACTCAATCGAGAAACAACATGCAGTCCTTCAGTGCATTCGTCGTCAACAATGTCCGCTGGCTCGCGGGCGCCTTTTTGCTGACCCTCGTCTCGTCCTTCGGGCAGACCTTCTTCATCGCCTTGTCGAACGGCGGTATCCGCGAGACGTTCGGGTTGAGTCATGGCGAGTTCGGCGGCCTTTACATGCTGGCAACGCTGCTTAGCGCGGCGACCCTGCCGTTCTTGGGTCGGTCGCTGGACCGGTATTCGACAGTGACCATGGCGATCGCGACGATGCTCATGCTTGCCTGCGCCAGCATTGCGATGGGGTTCGCCGGGTCGCTGCCAACGCTGCTCCTTGCGCTCTATTTGCTGCGCCTTTTTGGCCAGGGGATGATGACCCAGACGGCTCTGACGGCGACTGGTCGCTGGTTCGCCGCGAACCGGGGCCGCGCCGTCTCGGTCGTCACGCTTGGCTTTCATGTCGGCGGCGCTCTGCTGCCTTTCCTGTTCGTCCTCGTGGCCGGCCTCGTCGGCTGGAGGGGAAGCTGGTTCGTCTGCGCAGCCTTCATCCTGGTCGTGGCCTTGCCTCTGGTTTGTGCGCTGGTCTGGAAGGAACGCAATCCGCAGAGCGAGGCCCAGCCGAGGGCGCAACGCGCAGTGAAGCACTGGACGCGGGCGGAAGTCCTGCGCGATCCGACCTTCTACGCCATCTGCCTGGGCGTCCTGGCTCCCGCCTTCGTCGGCACCACCATCTTCTTTCACCAGGTCTATCTAACCGAGCTCCGGGGCTGGCCGCTGCAACTCTTCGCCAGCGGCTTCGCCGTCCTGTCCGCCACGACGATGGGTTTTGCGCTTCTGGCCGGGTGGCTGATCGACCGCTTCTCGGCGGTCCAGCTGCTGCCTCTATTCCTTCTGCCGCTGGCGCTGGCATGCTTCGCGGCTGCCTATCTGACGGCGCCTTTCGCCATCTTCGTCTTCATGGCGCTGCTTGGCATCAGCTACGGCTTCTCCTCGACCCTGGAGGGCGCCATGTGGCCGGAGATCTACGGCACCGCGCATCTCGGTGCGATCCGCTCGGTTGTGGTGGCCGTGATGGTTCTGGCCTCGGCGATGGGTCCCGGCATCACCGGATACCTGATCGACGCCGGCGTCGACTACTCGCTGCAACTGGCGTTGATGGGCGTCTACAGCCTGGCCGCCGCCTTGCTGATGTGGCGGGTGTCGCGGAGGCTGACGCGGGGCCTGTCTCGCGGCTTGAATCTTTCCAGCTCCTGATCGGTCCTGAAATCGTCGAAACCAACATTTATGTCGCTACCTGCGGAATGAAGTGCTGGTCCGCGTCAGGCTGCTAATCGGATAAGGTGAGAAGCAAGATGCGAATTGGACGTCGGCGATTTCTTGTCCTGTCGCTCGGAGCGGCTGCCTTCGGCAAGGCACACGCCTCCGGGCCACTCTGGGCAGCCCTGCGATCCGGAGAAGCCATGGCGCTGCTGCGCCATGCCGCGGCCCCAGGCTCCGGCGATCCGCCTGGCTTAAGGCTCGGTGATTGCAGCACCCAGCGGAATCTGTCGGAAGAAGGTCGTGCGCAGGCCCGCGCGATCGGCGACCTGTTCCGTGCGAACGGCATCTCGTTGGCAGCCGTCTATTCGAGCCAGTGGTGTCGTTGCCTCGACACCGCTCGCCTGCTCGGGATCGGCGACGTCGTGCCTCTTGAGCTGCTCAATTCGTTCTTTGGCGACAGTTCGGCCGCAGAAGTGCGCACCGCTGCCCTTTTGGCCTGGCTCCGCGGGCAGCGTTTCGGCGGGCCTGTGGTCCTTGTCACGCATCAGGTCAACATCACCGGTTTGACCGGCGAGGTGCCGGATAGCGGCGAAATGATCATCGTCCGTATTCATGAAGCTGAGCCCGTGCAGGTCATCGGGCAGGTTGCCACGCCGGCTTGAGCATCATGGCCATCGACCCCATCTCGTGCAGCACCGCTTCTGTCGCGGAACAACGACGTGCGAGGAGAAATTAAAGGGAGTGATGGCATGGCTATCGATTTCAACCATACAATACTGCCGGCCCACGACAGCGAGGCGTCGGCAAAATTCCTGGCGGAAATGCTTGGCCTTCCAGCCGCGAGGCGCTGGGGTCCTTTCCAGATGGTCACCACCGAAAACGGTGCCAACCTCGACTATATGGATACCTCAGGCGAAATCAGGCCGCAGCATTACGCCTTCCTGGTCAGCGAAGCCGAGTTCGACGAGATCTTCGCCAGGATTCGTGAACGGAACCTCTCGTACTGGGCTGACCCCAGCCGGACGCAGTTGGGCGAGATCAACCACCACGACGGCGGCCGCGGCGTTTATTTCGAGGACCCGAACGGTCATCTTCTCGAGATCATTACCCGTCAGTACGGCAGCGGCGGATGGAACCCGTGATCGCTCGGTGGTGTAGTCAGGCGGCGAACGTTCTGCGAGCATTGTCACGGTGTTCTGCCGCAGCCAGCTGATCAGTCTGCTGAAATCGCGTCCAAAACTCGTCGCGGTCGTGACCCGCTCGGTCGAAGCGGTCAACGTGTGCCAGGCAGGTGCTGTGGAAGGCTTCCAGTGCGCGCTCGACATCGACACCGGCGTGCACCGATGATGCCGGATAAAGGGCGGCGAATAACGTCAGCAGGAAGCGAGGCGACATTTCACGCTCCGAGCCAGCTCAAAACGGTCGACACCTTTCAAACGCTTTGCCGCCGCGATCGATCCCTCCTGGCTAAACGCCCCAAACCGACAAGGCTGGCCTCACCGCTCCTCTGGGGGCTTCAAGAGCCGGAACTGCAGCAGCAGCAGCAGGTCATAAATGATCTTCAATGCACCGCAGATGAGGAGGGGCCAAGCTCGGAAAGAGGCAGCAAGCAGAGCGCCCGCCAGCGCCGGACTGGCTGCCGCGGCCAGACTGCGCGGGACAGATGTGAAGCTCGCGGCCGCCGCCCGCTCCGCTTCCGTGACAACGGCCATGACGTAAGATGAGCGCGTCGGGACGTCCATCTGCGAAAGCGCAGCGCGGACCAGCAGCAGGGCCAGTGTCAGAGGTAGCGTCGGCGCAAGCGCCGCCAGCATCAGGGCGATGCTGGACGGAATGTGTGTGAACACCATCGTGTTGATGAGTCCGATGTGCCGGGACAGCCAAGCTGCAACGGGGAATGAGAACGCCGAAAGCACGCCGGACCAGAAGAAGAAAAATCCCGCTTCCGAAAGCGACAGGTCGAATTTTTCGAACAGCCATAGGGCAAGCAGCGACTGGACGACAAAGCCGCCGGCGAAAGCATCAAGGCTAAAAAGAGCCGCAAGCTTGAGAACGATATTGCGCGAGGGGCCGAGCGCGGACGCGGTACCTGTGTCCGACGTGGGACGGCGCTGCGGGATCCGCGCGTAGAAGAGGCCGCCTAGCAGGCCGAGCAACGCGTAGAGCACGAACATGGCCTTGATGCCGGTGAGTTGGTCGGGGCCGGATGGAGCAACAAGATCAGGGGTCGCCGAAGCGAGTGCGCCAACGGCGCCTGCAAGCGCGCCCACCAAGCTGTAACGCGCGAACATCTTGGTCCGGGCTGCATCAGTGACTTCGCGTGTGAGCACGGCATGCTCTAATGGCACGAACACGCTGACGCTGCCGGCCGACGGGTTGATGGTGCCTGCGAACGCGATCACCAAAAGCAGCGCGTAGTCATGAACCAGGGCAAAGGCCACACCCGTGGCGACCATCAGACTGGTGGCGGCAAGCAGGAGACGGCGGTGATCGTGTCGGGCACCAAGGACTCCGACGGCGATGGTCAAGAGCGCTGAACCGAGTAGCGATGCGGTCGCGATGATGCCGACCTGCAGAGGCGTGAAACCCAATGCGAGCAGGTAGACTGGCAACAGAACGGCCACGAACCCATCGCCCATATCGCGCAGGGCTCGGGCCGCAAAAAGAAAGGTCGTCGGGTGGATCCGCTGCACTGGCCTAGCCTACTCTCATGACCTGCGTCGGCGTCACCGCGCTCGGCAGCGACGCTCGGCAAGGCGGAAAGATCATGACGGAGTCGCGTTAGATATTCCAGCGAGGCGAGTATCGGTTTTGTTGGACTGGAACAGAGAGAACCTGTTCCGGGTAGATGGACGGGCGTTTGAGGTACGGATGGATGGATGAAGGAACTTGTTGGGGCCCGTGAGCTCGCGCGGTCACTTCATCGAACGGCCGATGCCGAGCGCGTCCGTTTCGCGTGGGCACCTTCTCGCTCGCTCCACGCCTGCGAAATCCGCGGCGAAAATGGTATCGGACCGATTGGTGCTCCAATATGGACATGTAGAGTTGTTGTCTTCGAGCGTTCCGTGAGAAATGGCATCCAGGCAATGACAGACTGCCAGAGGGGGGTATAAATGCGTCGCATCGCTCGGATTTCGCTTGCCATCATCCTTTCGCTAGCCGTCGCAATCCTGACTGCCTGGGCCGGACTTGCCATGTGGTATCGTCTGCCTGTGGCTGAGCTTGGACGGGCTCTGGCCGGCGTCCTGTTCATCTTGTTCGGCCTCGCCACTATCATCGCCCTCTTCAGCCGGTTTCGCATCAGGGCGCTTGTCCTGTTTGCAGCTGCGTTAGCTGTGGTTCTGGTTTGGTGGAGCACCATCAGGCCTTTCGATCACGCGGACTGGGCGCCCGACGTCGCCCGTCAGGTAACCGGCACCCGCGACGGAAACCTGTTGACGCTGACTGATGTGCGCGACTTCGAGTGGCGTAGCGCTACTGATTTCACCGAACGCTGGACAACGCGGACCTACGACCTCTCCAACGTTCAGACGGTGGATCTCTTCATGTCTTATTGGTCCGGGACCAAAATCGCCCATGTCATCATAAGCTTCGGCTTTGCAGGAGGTGACTATCTTGCCTGGTCGATTGAGGTGCGGCGCCATGGAGGCGGCAAGTTTTCACCCATGGCAGACCTGTTCAAGAGCAATCCCCTGGTCATTATTGCGGCTGATGAGCGAGACGTCGTCGGCGTCAGGTCAAACGTTCGTGGAGAGGATGTCCAAATCTATCGGCTAAAAGTGTCACCGGAAGCGGCCCGGGCGCTCTTGCTGGAATACGTCTTGGACGCAAATGCACTTTCCACGACTCCAGAATTCTATAATTCCATCACGACGAACTGCACGACCACGATCGTCAAGATGATGCGAGCCGTCGGTGACGTGGTGCCTCTTGACTGGCGCCTCATCGTTAACGGCTATCTTCCCGAATATGCGTATGCACGGGGTGCGCTCGATGTCAGCTTGCCGATGTCGGTTTTGAGGGAGGCAGCCCACATTGACGGCCGTGCGCGGGAGTCGGGCCTTTCGCCAGACTTTTCGAGATCGATCCGGATTGGCGTGCCATCCCCCGGTCCAATTTATTGATCTCTGGAATCGTGTTTGGAAACGCTGGGCGGTTCGAACCGGATCTCATCCCGGCTTCACGGCGCACTTCTACTTTCTCCTCCTGTCGACTCGCATTGGCGGACGCCGCGCCTAGATAAGCACTGCGCCGGGGCGGAGCGATGCAGAAGGACCTGAGCATGCCTGAACAAATTACCCTGACTAAAGTTGAGCAGATCACATTGAATGATGGCTCAGCCATTCCCCAGATCGGCCTTGGCGTTTGGCAGGTCGATCCAGCCATTACGGCCCAAGTCGTGAGTTGGGGAATCAAGGCCGGCTACAGACTGATCGACACCGCCGAAGGCTACCAGAACGAGGAGGGCGTCGGGCAGGCGATCCGCACGGCTGGCGTGCCGAGAAGCGAACTGTTCATCACCTCGAAGCTGCGAAACGGCGCGCATCAGCGTGACGCCGCCCTGCGGGCTTTCGACGAGACGATGAACAAGCTGGGCATCGAGCAGATCGACCTGTTCCTGATCCACTGGCCAGTGCCCAGCCAGGGCAAATATGTCGAGGCGTGGAAGACGCTGATCGAACTCAGGCAATCCGGCCGGACCAAGTCGATTGGCGTTTCGAATTTCAACCACGACCATCTGGAGCGGATCATCGGCGAAACTGGTGTCACACCCTCAGTCAACCAGATCGAACTCCATCCCCGGTTTCAACAGCGCCAGACCAGAGAATTTCACAGCACGCACAACATCCGCATCGAAAGCTGGAGCCCGCTGGGCAGCGGCCGGCTGTTGAGCGACCCGACCCTCGAAAAGATCGCCGGAAAACACCGCAAGTCCGTGGCGCAGGTGATCATCCGCTGGCATCTTCAGGAAGGGCTGATCGTCATTCCAAAGTCGATCCACCAGGACCGGATTGCCGCCAATTTCGACGTCTTCGATTTCGAGCTGGATTCAAAGGACCTCGAGCTCATTCGAGGTATGGATTCATCAAACGGCCGTACGGGCGCGAACCCGGCCACGGCTGCGTTCCTGTTCTAACCAGCGACGGGACTCGGCCAGATCAGCGAAGGCGGATGGCGTGAGGGTAGCGGCCGCTTGGCGACGGTCGACTGCCCGATGCCGAGCCTGCACGCCGCGATTTGTTGCCGGCCAATGTCAGACAGCCGGTTTACTGACGGAAAAAAGCTGCAGGCTGCCTGGCAGCCCGCTCGCTTCCAGTTCGCCATGCTCTTCGAAAGTCAGGCCGGAGCCGACTACCAGATCGCGCACCGTCCGCGACGCGATGATCTCGCCCGGCCGCGCGTGATCGAGCAGCCGCGATGACAGCTCGATTGCAACGCCAGTGAAGTCATCGCCGCGCACTTGGCATTCGCCGGTATGGACTGCCGAGCGGACATCGAGACCGGAATGCCTCAGGCGATGACGGATTGCGATCGCGCACTGGATCGACCGCGTCGGCCGTTGGAACACGGCGAAAAATCCGCTTGCGGAGCGCCTGATCTGTCTGCCTTCGGCAGCGAGCAGTTCGCCGCGGATCTCTTCGGCGTATCGCTCGATCAGATCTGCGCCGACACCAGAAGGGGGGCCGGCTATCTCCAGGGACAGCACCGACACCAGAACCCCTTCGCCCGGCGCTGCCGGCAAGGCGCCGGTGACGAAGGTCTGGATCTCGTCGACAAGTCGATCGGAATTCTCGCCCCAGATTACGTGATCACGGCCGGCAAGCTCGATGTATCTGGCGCCTTCGATATGCGTTGCCAGATAGCGCCCCTCTTCCAGCTTTGCCCAGCGGTCGCCTGCCGTCTGCACGATCAGTGTCGGGACGTGAATGGCTGGGAGAAGGGCGCGAACATCGATTTCGGTGGCCCAGCGCCACAGCGCGATCGCGTCGGCAGGCGAGGCCGAATTCCTGAGATACGCGGCGAACCATTCTCTCTCGAAACTATCATTCATCAGGCTGGGCGCGGCGTTGCTCATATCCGCCGGCTCCCCCCATTGTCTCTCGACGGCGGCCAGATCTTCTTCCACCTGCTCGCTTGTCCTTGCCCAAGGGTAATCCTTCGACCATCGACCTCTGGCATAGGTTCCGTTGAGGACGAGAGCCGCTGTCCGCTCGGGATAGGTCGCCGCGAACAGCATGCACATGGGGCCGCCTTCGGAACCGCCGAACAGAACCGTGTGCTTTGAGCCGACCGCATTCAGCACCGCCCGCATGTCTTCCATTCGCTCTTCCAGCGTTGGCAAACCGACATTTCGATCGGACAGCCCCGTGCCGCGCTTATCCATGCGGATCAGGCGCGAGAAGGCGCCGAGGCGATGGAGCACATGCGAAAGCCGCGGCGACGACCAGGCAAGATCAAGGTTGGAGACCCATCCAGGCACGTAGATCAGGTCGACCGGGCCGTCGCCGGTCACCTGATAGGCGATGTTGATCCCGGCCGATTTGACGTAATGGGTCGCGGGGCGCATCGGCTCGGCCCGGAACGCCGGCCGCTCGCCGGTTCGGGCTGGCGACGGTGGCGGTGTCTGGGAAGACGACACCGAGGCAGCTGCCCGGGAGGCGGCTTGCGGTGTCATGCGGCGCGTCCGCAGGTCTTCATAGAGATGTCGGGTTTCCGGCTCGGGCTGCAGGTTCAGTTCCCGCTGCAGCGCACCGCGGCAATTTTCATATTGCTTCAGCGCGAGAGTGAGCCGGCCCTGAGCCGCATAGGCTCGCATCAGGGCGCGGTGGATATCCTCCCTCAGCGGCTCGATGGCGAGCAGGCGTGTTGCCGCGCGCACGCATGAGGCAGGTTCGTTCGTGGTGCAGTAATGCGCGACGAGCTTGTCCAGTGCCGCGACGGCCATCGCCCTCAGGCGCTCGCGCTCGACCCGCAGCCAATCCTCGAACGGCTCCTCCTTCAGGCCGAAGCCGTCGAGCAGGTCGCCGCGATAGACGACAAGCGCCTGTTCGAGTTGCTCCGGTTCGGAACCGGCGGCCAGCGCCTCGAACCGCACGACATCGAAATCAAGATCGTCGAGATTGAGGGTAATGCTGTCGCCGTCGGTGAGGAACGCTCGGCCATCGGATCCGTCCAACCCTTTCCTGATAGCCGATAGGGCCTGCCGGAGGTTCATCCGCGCCTGGGCCTCACCGTTGCCGCCCCACAAAAGCGCTGCGAGCTTCTCGCGTGACTGCGAGTGTCCGGATTGCAGGGCGAGATAAGCCAACATAGCGCGCGCCTTGCGGCTGAAAACCGGGACCGCCGCTGCGCCTCCGGCGAAGTCGAAACCGCCTAGCAGACAGAGATGAGGGTGCGACATCGGGTCCGCCCACGGCCACAACTTTGGTTGCGATCCTTTCCTGTAGTTGCCCCTAATTCAACCTTCATTTTCATCGGCCTGGCGTTTTCACGAATCCTTCACGCTGGCCCCAACGCGCCTCTCACGTCCGTGGTGGAGAGTGTCCGGACGAGCAGCCCTTATTTCACACTATGCTACGCCCGAGTTCGTCCGAATGGCCCATCTGGCATGATGATCCCGGTCAAAATGAGCAGCCGCGCGGCGGCCCGTTACGCCACGATATTGCACTTACGCATTATCTCGAGAAGCAGCGGGCCTGCCGGGTATCAACGGTCCGCTCGTTCGATTTCCGGACCACCGCGATCCGCGCATGCGCGCTGATCGCGCGACTTGGGCGTGATTTATTCCGGCGACTGCATCCATTCAAACCGCGCATCGCTATGAAAAATGCACTTAAGTTGACCGACGATATTGGCTTGAGGCTGGCGCAGATCGAAGCAGAGATAAGCAACTCGTTCTGGCGCCGGTGAGCACGACAGCGGGTTTCGGCCCGATCCCAATGGCCTTTTTACGGTGAAAACTCCCCTTCGCGCTCAGCCTCATATCCCCGATCCATCCAGCAGCGGGACATCTTCTTCGTCCCAGGGGCTGGGCAATGAACCCTTGCTCAGATTGGCTGTCGGCAGCGGCATCCAGCACTTCAGCTCGGGTTCGGCGTATTCAACCACGCGTCCGGGCGACGAGTCGGAAGCGCGCCAGCCTTCGCTGCCGAACTGGTCGGCTCGAGACCAGTAAGCCAGGTCGACTTCCGCCGGTCCCTGTTCGGACGGCCGAACCGTGACAAGGATTCGGCTGCCATCCCTTGGCGCGCTCGACATGTGACGCCAGCGATCGGGCTCGTCCATCGTAATCTCCTCGCGCAATCTGCATCTCGGCTGTCCAGACGAATAGTCGCTTCGCGCACAAGGCCGGTCAACCCGAACTTTGCGCCGGCAGTCTATGATTGGCCGCCTGCCGGTTTGCCGCGACATGGCTGCCAGTCATCAGCGCACCTTCGCCTTGACTGCCCAGGCTCTCGTTTTCAGGGGAATGGACCCGCCCTCGCCGCGCGGCAGACTGTCGCGGAGCCTCTCCATCAATCTCTGGCGAGCTGCGGGTTCGAGACTCATGCAGTAGCCGGGCGCCGGTCCCGCACCCAGGGTGAAGGGGCGCCAGTAGTCCTCAAAGTCCTTGAACACAGCGGGCATTTCAATCCGGGTGGAGTCGATGGAGCCCAGGCCGGCCTTCTCCGCGAGATCGGTCAATCCATCTTGTGTGCAAAATGGAAAACGCCTGTCCTCGGTAAGGTCGATGGCACCGGGGTCAAGCGCCGTTGCAGCGGTCCAGAAGGCCCGCATGAATTCCACCCCGCCGCCAGGATAATCCCACACATAGAATCCAATCGTCGCTCCAGGGCGGGCCACTCGCCGCATCTCGGCGAGCGCCTTTTGCCTGTCGGGGACGAAGTTGAGAACAAGCGCCGACACGACCATGTCCTTGCTGCCCGATTCGACTGCCAAGGCCTGCGCATCGCCTGCGAGAAACGCGACACGCTTGTCCGGCACGTTTGCCCGCGCCTTGGCGAGAAAACCCTCCGACGGATCTATGGACACCAGGCTCCTGGGATTGCAACGGGCCAAGATGGCTGCCGACAGCGCCCCGGTTCCGCAACCCACCTCCAGCCAGTCCAGACCCTCCGCCGGATCGAGCCAAGCCACGAACGGTGGAGCGATCTGACGGCTCCATCGTCCCATATAGAGGTCGTAGCTATCCCCGGCCTGCCAGGCGTCGTGGCGCGTTGCCTCAGCCATCGCAATCTCCTCCCCTGATGATTTTCGACCCGTCGGACCGCGAGAATACGCCCGCCGCGCTCGCGGGAACAGGGGCCAGGAAGGTCTGCCCGGAATCGTACTCGGATGCCCACACGCTCGGCCGAAACGGGCCGGCAAGGCAGACGAACCGGGCGCCGGACAGCTCCGATCCGGAAGCAAACCGCTGCTGCCGTCACCTGGACGCGTTCGTGCTCAGCCTGCCCGGAACGCGAGGCTCCGCCTCATCAGTTGGATGCTGAGCGCCAGGTCTCCGCTTCCGATGAACCAGGGAGACAGTATCCGGGACGATCTCAGTCCGCGATAGAGCAGATAGGGAAGTCCGAGCGACAGGGCGATCAGTGCCAACTCGGAAGACATTCCGAAGTCCCGCAGCGTGAAATGAACGAACTGATGGACTAACATGATCACCAGGGAGGCCGCGCCGATTTCCGCCAACGGAGCGATGCGCAAGCTCGGCATCGCCATGAAGCGGACGAGGCCGAGGATAAAGGTCGAGATCGCCAATGCAACGAGCAGGCCGAGAAGTGGCGGGCCGAAGATGGCGTTCTTCATGCTGAAGGTAAAGTCGGACCCCGACCGCGCCGCCGCGAGCGCAACCCCGGCAACCGTTACGACAAACACCGCCGACCACAGCGCGCTCATGCCGCGTTCGCGCAGGAAATGTCCGAACCAGAATGCGCCGATGGCGAGCGGCACGTTCGTCAGAGCCAGCGGCGCGCGCACCTCCTGCCAGTAGGCCTGGATTGAATAGGCGAGGCCGACGGATGCGCCGACGAAGACCAGCATGCCGGGATCGGTCGGCCCGCTGGTCCTGATCGCCACCTCGTTATAGACAAGTTGCGTGGCGACGAGGCAGGTGACGAACCAGAACACGCCGAGTTCGCGCGTCAGGTGCCGTCCGCCCAGCAGCGCGTCGGTGATGAGTTCCCTGATCTGCCAGGGCGCCGGGGTGTCGCCGCGCAAAAAGTCCACAACGAGCACGCTCGCCATGATCGCGCCGAGAAACATCACATAGGGAATGAGCAGGCCCTGGACGCGCTTGCGGAAAAGCGCCTTCCTCTCCGTCACGGCAAAAAGGTAGCCGGATATGATGAAGAAGAACGGCATGAAGAACAGCGATGCCGTAAAGTAAATCGGGTGCGCCCATCGCCAGGTGCTGTGGTCGAGGACGTGGGCCATGACGACGAGGGTGATTCCCAAGCCCTTGGCAGTGTCTAGCCAAGTCTCACGTATGGGCAGGTTCAACTTCAGCGTTTCCTGGATACGGCTTATCGGCCGGCCCGGTCCTTCGGTTTCGATGGCGATTGTGCATTGCATCATACTGTGTGGCAAGTGCGAATTGGCCCGGCTTGACGGATTGCCGATAGTCCCATTCAGTCGGGCGATACCATTCGGCTTCTACGCCTACATGTTCGTAGGGGGCGTCAACATCCGGAAAGAGCCCTTCCGAGACCTTCGGGGGCCGTTTTCCGTTCAAAAATCCGACATGCGCGCGACCAGCGCTGCTGACCCGTTGGCGACGTTCAAGTTTCGGAGGCAGGGCAAGTCGCGACCCCAATTCGGACGTCGGCGAGGCTCCACAAGCTGTTGTGATGTCGATGCGGCCGCGGAGAGTCGGATCCTGGCGTTCGCGCGGGATCTAAGTGGCTACCTCCACACGCCGGAATACTGCCTCGACGCACCATCGGCCGCTGAGCTGCCTTTTGCCATCTTGAACCGCTCCCAGAAAAAGTTAACCTTCTACGGACTAATGGCCGCCGCGAAGGCGCGCTCACCATCCTGTTCGCGATATCCTCAAAAGGTCACGAGCGTCCGGATGCCTTGGACAGGACCACTATGCCGCAGGTTTCCATAGTCATCCCCGTACACAATCAGCCCATGCTAATCCTCGAAGCGGTGGCTTCATTTAAGGCGCAATCCCTCGCCGACTGGGAAGCCATTCTCGTTGACGACGGGTCAACCGATGGAACACCCGCCGTGCTTCAGAATCTCGCGTCCCATGACCCCAGAATTTCGCTCTGGTTGCAGACACAGCGAGGTGCTGCTTCGGCCAGAAACACAGGGGTGGCAAAAGCAAAGGCAGATTGGTTGCTCTTTCTCGACAGCGACGACTGGCTCGCTCCTAATGCCCTTGGCTCCCTATTGCGCGTTGCCGGCCAGGATGTGCATCTTGTGCACGCCTTAGGCCTTCGCGTGTGCGGGAGCCGCAGCCAGGATCGATCGCAGGTACACCTGCCCGGGGGCGACTTATTCCATCGCCTTGCATCAACGGCAACGTTTATGGTCCATGCATGCATTTTGAAAAACTCGACCTTTCACGAGCTTGGCGGTTTTGATGAAACATTGATGGCTGCGCGGACTGGGATCTCTGGCAGCGTGTCATCCGGTCTGGCGCCCTCTGCAGGGGCGTTGATGAGTTCGTGGCCTTTTATCGCCAAACAGAATCCTCGCTCAGTACCTACTACGAGCAGGAGTTTCGAGACGGCTCATCGTCATCGCCCGCGGGCACGGCCCCGATCCCCGAGTTCCAAGACCCCATCCCATGTATGCCGAAGGCGTATCGCCTGCAGAGTTCCCCGCTGCGGCATATCGCTTTGCCAGTTGGTTGGCGGGTCTTGCAATCGCACGCAAGCACTCACTCCAGGGCGTCTTGAGAGGGATGCAAGCTCTTCCTGCCGAGCCCTTGGCAGCTTCTGATATCGGAGCGGCCTTGTTCGACGCCATTCCCATCGGATTAGGCGACTTCAGGCCCAATTGGGAAACCTGCTGGCCTACACTGAAACCTCACCTTCAAGAGTTCCTAGAAAAAATTGGCACGATTGCTCACTGCGGGCCTTCTTTCGTGAACGACGTGCTGGACCATACAGAACGTCTCGCCGCTACCGCTAATGCGTCCGACACCATCGGCGTTGTCGGAAGTGTGGCCTCGCGGGTCGTCCGAATTCCCGGAGCCATTCCGCAGATCAATCTTGGTCCAGGCATCAGGTCTTTCATTGCCGTCGTTCGCCCCGAGCGAGCCGAGGTCGGACAATTGGAAGTCCTCGTTGACCAGAATTTCTCTAGTGCACGTGTTAGGGAGATGATCATCGAGCGGTACTTAAGAGAGGTGTTGTCGACTTACTCCAAAAGAGCTCCGTTTTCTATGATTTTTGGAACGACCACACATTTAATCGCTCAGAAGAAACTTATCTCATCTTTTATAAAGTTTCTACGAGAGCGCTCGGTGGGCCCTTTGCTCAAGAAGCAGATCTGCCAAGCCGTGATGGCGCAGAATTTCGTACTTCCGATCGTGGAGACTGGCGTGATCTCGACCCGACTGAAGGCCAGATCACGAACTGAACAATAACGCCGCGACCGCGCTCGCCGAACATCGGCTTATGCATCAATTTGCGTCCAGATATCCGACAATGCTCTCGTTCGTCATCATGATCCGCGGCAGCACCAGAGGGAGGTCCGTGTTCGCCACAGGTCTGGGGTAGGCCGACACGGCGCAGGCCAGCCCCGACTCTTTTGCGCATTCGATGGTCAGGTCGGAATAGTCGCCATAGGGGTAGGCGAATGTGGTGCATGGGCGGGACGACAGGTCCTCGCACGTCCGGCAGCTTTTTTGGATCTCCTTCAGCTGGATGTGCCGATCCCACAATGGGAGGGAAACGTGGGTGTCCGTGTGACCTGAAATGTCCAAGCGCGACCTTCGCGAGAGCATTCGGGCTTCATCAATCGTCATGGGTCGGTGGCTGGTTCGAGGCGCCAAGTCACTGCCGACCTGGCGAGCGAGTGATTCGATTGCTTGGTACTGCACATCAAAAGAGGCCGGCTTCAGAACCTTCCAAAGCTTGAGATAGGCCTGCTCGCGCGCAGTTCGAGGCGGCTCGTGCATAGCTCGCCACCCTCGGCCCAATTGATAGTCATCGGCCTGTTCACCCAGATCAACATGAGCATCGCGACCGGCGACGACGATGGAGGCTGGTCCTGCGGCCCTAGGATCGAAGATAACCCGTTCGAGAGCATCGTTCCAGAACTCGTCGGTTTTCCCGAGCATGGACGTTACCAGAAAGAACGTAGCTGGAAGACCGAGCGTTTCCAGGACAGGCGCCGCGATTAAGGCATTGCACGCGTAGCCGTCGTCGAAAGTAATGGCTGCAGCGTCAGGTGGAAGGCTTCCTTCAATGTGCCTCGATGCGAGTTCGCGCAACGGCAGCACACGTCTCGTCTTTGCGAGGTCCCGCACCTGCTTCTCGAAATTGGTTGGCGAAACGGCGAGTTCCCACGGGTCCAGGTCCGTTGCAGCGATGCGATGGTACATCAGGATCACCGGCTTGAAGACGCAGCGACGTAAAACGCGGCGCAACCTTGTCTTGAGCGTCCAAGCCATTCTATTAGCCCTTTGTGGCGCATATCCCGATGGTGACAGGAAAGTGATGATCCTGCTCGTGTAGCATTTCTGGCTTGAGCTCTTCCGCAGCAATACCTTCGAGAAAGCATACCGCAGAGCAGACGTTTCCATAGACAGCAATATGCGTCGAGTCCGCCCCAAAGACATCCGAGAACAATCGGCGAGCGGAAGCTTCCGTCAGCGACCAATACCAGGTTTCATATTCCTGATGATGATCAATGGGCGTCAGGCCTGGCACCGTTACAAGTACGGTTCCACCGCTCTTGAGGAGCCGGAAGAGCGCAGAAACAGCCTTCTGCAGATCAAAGATGAGATGCAGAGTCTGGGTCAGTACGATCGCATCGAACTTATCGTTCCATTCTGCGCCCAGGCTCGTGAGGTCGCCGACGATCGTCGCGCGGGTATTTTCAGGGCGCAAGTCGACGATATCACGCTGTGTCGTTCTCGGTCCTCCGAAGCGAGCCGTGTAGTCGTCGTCCACGACTTCAAGCGTTCTACCGTGGATGCTTGACGCGTGTTCCGCCAGAAATCTTTCGATGTAGATACGATCAATTGGTGTTCCGCGATCATACCCGAAATTTCGACTGATCGGATCGGTCCGCTCAAAGTCGCCAAAGTGCACCCTTCCGACGCCGGGTCGGTCATATCTCATCAGCCGCCTCAATCGTTTCTTGACGATTTTCGGCAAGAGGCGATGGGCAAACATTCTACATTTTGCGTAGCGAACTCCCCAGGCGCTCTCAGGCATCACATACTGTCGGGTCCTGCCAAATGGTTTCACGCCTTGGCTTCGCGCTACTGGGGCTGCTGCCCTCTGAACGGTGAGCACCGTACCTTGGTCATCGACCTAGCTCCCGAGGGATGCGAACTCGGCCTGACCACCTTTCGACCTTTCGACGTGATTGCAACCCCATGTTACGGGTGTCAGTCGCGGGGCGCAAGACCTTCGTAACCTGGCGAGTGCCCCGCGCCTCGGAGCGCGGCGCGCGCGGCATTCGTTCCACCGAGTTCCGGGCTGATGTAGGGCCCGCCATCATCCAGCAGCGCATCGAATTCGCCAAGGTATTCGACGACGGCGGCGCCGCGAGCAATGCGCGCGGCCAGTTTGGCGAGAGCCAGCTGGAGCTCCTTTTCGCGTTTGCGCTGGTCCTGATAATTCTTCTGAAGAAGAAGATGAACAGAGAAACGCCAATACCGATCAGGATCACGCCAAGCTGGGAAAAGATGTTGCGATTATCACGATGGCGCATGTCGTGGCGCACGCTGTGCGCCACACGAATATTGACGATCAGCGAAAGGATCAGAAGCCCGGCACCGACCAGGATGAGGCCGCGGATGAGGAAATAGCCATGGCCTGAGTTGAAATCCATGCGTTTGCCGCGTCCCTGAACCCCAGACCGCGCAGACTAAAATTCAGCAGTCCGCTTGATTTTCCGCCGATCTTCACCCATTGTTGCGCTGCACAATATCGGGGTAGTGCCGATGTGTCAGTTCAAGGCCTTTCGATAGGAAACGTTGACCGGCGCCGGTTACCGTTTTTGCGAAAGGCGGCCGGCTGTTGAAATCGATCGCGCTTTGACGTCGGATCGACCAGGTCCGTATCAAGCAGCAAAGGACCAAGATGCTTCGCGACCTGCCCGCCTACAAGAAAATGTTGATGCTCGGCATTATCGGGCTGGTGCTCGTCGCCATCCTCGACGCCTTCAGCAACCTGCCCGTCATCTCCGGCTGCGCATTCTACAGCAATTGCGCGATGGATGGCGCCGTAGAAGCACCGATCGGGCACAGTCAGGATCCGACGCTGCAATGAAGCCACCCGGGAAGACGGCGCTTATCGTCTATGACGGCGACTGCATCTTCTGCCAGAGCTATGTCCGCTTTGCCCGGCTGCGCGACGCGGTCGGTCCTGTCGAGCTGCTCGACGCGCGCTCCGGCGACCCGCGCGTTGCCGAGTTTCAGCGCCAGGGCTTCGACCTGAACGAGGGCATGCTCTTCGTTTTCGAGGACCGCGTCTACCACGGCGAGGAAGCCATCAATCTCCTGGCGATCCTCAGTTCCTCTTCGACGCTTTTTGGCTGGCTCAACCGCAGGATTCTCTCAAACAGGACGGCGGCGCGGCTGATCTATCCGGCGCTCAAGCTCGGACGCCGGGCCACCCTGAGGCTTCGCGGCCGCTCGCTGATCCCTGCAGATCTCGAACGGCGCTAAAGCATGTCGCGCAAAAGCATGCCCTCGGGCCCTGATCCGAGGGTGCGCAGTGGTTTGCAACAACGACATGAACTTAAAGCGACGCGTGACTCTTGCAATCGCGAGGCGCTTTGGACATTTCCCGGCGAAATGGATGGCTTAAGTTGACTGCCCAGCGACATCTATCAGTCGACATCTACCAGTTTCGTTCGTGAGAACGGCGCTCAGTGGGTGCAGGCCTTCGGCCGCGAGAAATCCACCAACTTGAACACAAGCAACTTGCGTTCGATGAGGCTGGGCATTTCGCCCGCGAAGGTCGACGCGTTAGCCCGGGTAATCGTCTCGCCGTCCTTCACGTAAGTCACCCAGGCCTCCGGCTTCCGGCGCAGCTGTTTCTTCACATCGAGGAGGACGTGGTGATTGCCCGCCCGCGACTGCCGGACGAGATGAGGCTCCGAGGAATCAACGATCTTCACCACCTCGTTCTGATAGTTGAACAGGTATGGTGGCTTGGGAAAGAGCAGATGATTGGTCTGGCCGGCTTCCGTGTGCAGATTGCTGAACATGTTGATGGAACTCTCCGTCTTGAGCCCGACATAGGGTGACAGGCAGGAGAGGAAGAACAAGCCCGGCACCAAATAGACCCAGAGCGGCTGGCGCGGCGAGGAAACAGTCTTGCAAGGCAGATTCTGCAGAGCCACATGGGACAGCACGACCATCGCCGCGCCGCCCACTACCGCCCAAATGAGGATCCAGACGGAGTGGACCATCATGTCGAAGGAGCGCCCGGGAAAAGCATAGGTGAGCGCAATGACGAGAGTGACCGCGACCAGCATCACGGCGGCGCCCGGCAGCAAGATCCCGATCCGGCCGAACGTCTCGCGCAGCGGATTGGTAAACTCCAGCGAGGTGCGATAGAGCGCCTCGCTGGCGGGCGTGGGGATGCTCAGCACATACAGCGCGAACACCAGGCTGGAAAAGTCCATGTACCAGGAATAAGCCGAAATCGGGATCACGTAATGGAAGACGAGTGCGAGGATGAACCCCACGGCGAAATAGCGCTTCCAGTAGAGGGACACGATCGCGATCGCCTCAATGACGAAGGTGGCGAAGATCGCAAGATACCGGCCAAACAGATTGTCCTCGAGGCCGAATGGACGAGCCAGCGGAGCGTAGAGGCCCACCGCGCAACTCACGGAAGGATCGAGGAAATCGGTGTTGATCTTGTGGAAGATGCCGTAGAAATACATGATGGCGAGCAGCGCCCGGGCGACGATCCGGATCTGTTGATAAAGCTCCATCCGGGCCAGCGCGGCGCCGCGGCCGGCGGCCCGCAGATAGAGCACTGCTGCGCTGAGCAGGATAGCCCCGTTCATCACCGCCGTGATCGTCTTGTTGTTCGAAGCGACCGGCATGCGCAGCGCGTACAGCACAAGCGATACCATCACGAGCCCGATCAAGAACTCGGTCCGCCGCGGGTACAGCAGGAGTAGCAGGCTGAACAGGACGACCGACCAGCTCAGAGCGGCAAACAGCGGCCCCTTGTAGCCAAGCATGGAGTAGATATCACCGGCGATACTGAAGATCGCCGCCATTGCCCAGAACGGGGTAAATGCGGTCAACCCGTCAAATGTATCGTCCCGTCCTCTGACTTTCGTGATCTTGCCGCGACCAACGTTCCATATCGGTGTCGCGCTTGAATACTGCTGCTGCCCAATAAACACCAGTTAAGCCCCCTCAAGTTCCCCTGCAGGTTCTTTTGGCGTCCAACTGGTGACGACTTGGCGCGCCTTCGGAACCGTCCTATGTTGCACTGCAACATCAGCACGAGCGCAGATTAAGAGTCAATCCGCCGTCGTCGGTAGCTCCTGCTGCCGAGCATCAGCCATTGGGAGAGGTACGGCGGACCCAAAGCGGGATGTTTAATTTGAACTGGCCATCCCGCTCCATTTGTTTCGCCCGCGACTGCATGTCGCCCAAGGCATGCCCTCGGGCCTGATCCGAGGGCGCGTAGCGGAATCAAGACAACGACATGTCAAGAAACAAGAACTTGAAGCGGCGCATTAATCCTGCGGATGCGCCGCGCTTCGCTGACTAACGCTGCTTTGCCGTTCTGGGAAATTCCACCACGTCCGCGGGCGGACGCTTGTACTGAGCTGCGACAATTGCATCGATCAGGATGTCTAGGGCGGCGCGAGCCGCGCTGCTCGTCTCGTCATCGCCGCGCAAATAGTGGCAGGCTCGTTCAAGATGGAGGTGGGCTGCGGCAAAGTCACTGGTCATGGATTCTCCTTTTGCCCGCCGCTGGACAGGATGGCCCATTTCGATTTACCCAAAGGCGAACATCCACCGCTGGATTTGAATCAAATATGGCGGGTTAACCAGATCTTCAGCATCGCGAGGCGACCTTGCGGCTGCGGACATGTGTTGAGTTCCGCCTCAGGCAACAGACCCGCTCCGGAGACCGGGGCGGGTTTTTGCTTGAATGGTGCCGAACTGCCTGTCCAATGCTCTACGCTGCCGCGGCGGAGCCGACCTAGCGTCAAGCAGCGAAGCGGCCCACCGCAAAGGGCGCGAGGCAGTCAGGATCGCCGTGTCCGGCAATCAGGTCGGCGACCAAGCGGGCGGTGATCGGCGCCAGGGTGAGGCCGAGATGACCATGGCCGAAGGCATGGATCACCCTGGGGCTGCCACGTGACCGACCGATGACGGGCCGGGAATCGGGCAGCGACGGCCGGAACCCGAGCCATTCGGATGAGGGCCGGCCGAGTGAGGGGAAGAACTGCCTGACACCGCGATCCAGCAGCGCCAGCCGGCGCGGATTTGCCGGCGCTGCAAGCCCGCCGAGCTCGACGGTTCCGGCGACACGCAGCCGGCCGGCCATCGGCGTCATGTAAAAGCCGAGATCGACGGGACAGACCGGACGATTGAGCAAAGGCGCTTCGGTCGGGAATTCGAGATGATAGCCGCGTTCGGTCTCGAGCGGGATGCTGTCGCCGGCCTGCATGGCCAACGCCCGCGATTGTGCACCCGCGGCGATCACCACCGTGCTCGCCTTGATGCGAAGGCCGCAACCGCTGAGCCTGGCACCATCAGCCTCGACCTGCAGCCCTGATATGGCAGCCTGCGCCACCGACACGCCGCGGGCGGTTGCGGCATCGAGCAGCCGCCGCATCAGCGTCTTTGGATCGGTGACGTTCATCGAATCCGGGAAGTACAGTCCGCGGGTCCCGGTCGGAGGCAGGCGCGGCTCGAGCGCGGCCACCTCACCCGGCGTCAGGACCTCCTGATGCACGCCAAACCCGGCGCGCAGCGCCCTGCCCCCAGCGGCCCTGGCGAAATCGCTCTCGCGACGATACAGGTAAAGGCAGCCGTTGCGGCGCAGCAGGTCGGCCATATCGGCCTCTTTCGCCATCTCCTCCCATGCCGGCAGGGCCTCAGCCAGAAGGCCGGCCAGCGCCAGCGCATTGGCACGGGTGGCTGCCGGAAGCGACTGCCGCACGAAGCGGACCAGCCAGGGCGCAAGCTGGAAAAACGCCGGCCAGCGCAAGGCGAATGGGCTGGCAGGATCGAGGAGCAGTTTTGGCAATTGGCGCAGCAGGGCCGGGTTGCCGACCGGCATGCAGGCATATTCGGCGAGCGTTCCGGCGTTGCCAAACGAGGCGCCGGAGCCAGGCTCGTTGGGATCGATGAGCAGCACCTCGCGCCCCTCGGCCGCAAGCCGAAGTGCCGTCGCCAGCCCGACAATGCCGGCGCCAACGATGGCGATTTCGACGGTTTCCGCTGCTGCCAAGACCGTATCTTCTTGTTTGACCATGATCTTTTCCGAAAACCGGCCCCCACTTTTCGGGATCATGGTCTAGACGAAGCCAGGCAGTTGCAAATGCCCGGCCGCGAGCAGTTCAGCCATGGTGTTCAGCGCCGTGCGCAGATCGTCAAGCGAGCGCGCGGCGCCGACATTGATGCGCACCCCGTGCTGTACCGGCTCGCGTCCGACCGCGAAGGCATCGCCGGGAAGAACGGCAACGCCACGTTCCAGGCAGGTGCGAGCGAAACCCGCGCCCCGCCACGGCTCCGGCAGGCGCAGCCACGCATGCGTCGAGGTGGCGTGGCTCTGGACATCGTAGCGGCCGAGGATTTCGGTGAGGATGGCCTGGCGCTGGCGAAGCTCCTGCTTCTGGGCTTCGATGATGCGCGCCGCCGAGCCCTCTTCTATCAGCCGTGCGCCGATCAGCGCGGTCAGAGGGCTGATGCTCCAGCAGTTTATGCGCAAAGCCGCGGCGACCTGGCCGGCTATGGCGCGTGGCGCGATCACAAAACCGAGGCGCAGTCCCGGGGCAAGGCATTTCGACAAGGCGCCGATGTGAACCGTCAATTCGGGCTCGAGGCTGGCAAGCGACGGCGGCGGATTGTCCGCCAGCGGCCGATAGACGTCATCCTCGATGATGAGGACGTTATGGCGACGGGCGACAGTCACCAACTCGTGCCGGCGCTCCTCGCCCAGCGTGATGGTGGTCGGGTTGTGCAGGGTCGGCACCAGGAAGACCGCGCGTGGGCGCAGCTGCGCGCAGGCCGCCTCGAACGCGTCGGCCCGCATGCCGCCACGGTCCATGGCGATGCCTCTGAGATCGAGCCCATGCACCCGGCACAGGGCATTGATGCCCTGGTAGGTCACTTCGTCGGCGAGCACGACCTCGCCCTGCCTGGTCACCGCGCCAAGCACGCAATCCAGCCCATGCTGGGCGCCCGCCGCCAGCACCACCCGGCCGGGATCGCCGTCGCCGGCGACCGGCTGCATCCACTCGGCGATCGCCGCCCTCGCCCACAGCGGCCCCTCGGGCGGGTGATAGTCCTGAAGCGTGGCGTAGTGCCGGTCCTTGGCCAGGCGCGGCAGCAGCAGGGCCAGGGCATCGAGATAGGCCGAGGTTGCCGGCCGGTTGACGGAAAGATCGATGACGCCGCTGTCGTCGCTTGGCGCCGACACGAAACCTGGTCCTTCGCCGCCGTTACGGGCAGCCACCGTTGTGCCGCGTCCAGGCCGCGCTTCGAGCAACCCGCGCTGCTGCAGCGTCGACAGCGCCCGCGTTACCGTGGTGACGTTGATGCCAAGCGCGCGGGCAATCTCGCGCTGCGGCGGCAGCCGGTCTCCAACGGCAAGCGTGCCGGCTGTAATCCGTTCGGCAATAGCGTCGGCAAGGCGCCGGTAGACCGGGCCTTTTTCCGAGGCGAGTTGCAGGTCCTGAAGCATGCGGATTGGCGGATTCGGTGTGTTGAGGCTCTGGCTACCGGCGCATCTAGCATAAGACAATCCTCCGGACAATAGCGCTTGTCCGGTGCCTGATTCCAAAATTCGGGCTGAAAAATCTCACACAACACCGAAGAATGCCGCTTGACGGGCAAACTTGTCTGCATCTATGCTTCTTTAGCGATCGATTGTGTGAGCATACAAGTTTGGTTTGCCGCCTTGCGCGGCCAGCCTCAAGCGAGACCGGCACATGGACGGCAAGCACCACCTCGTTTCGACAAGCGGCCATTGCCGGCGCTCAACGGAATTCCGTCCGTGATCGCCGAAGCGACAGGCCTGTCACGCGACAGCGCCGGTCCGGCACCGGGGGCCAATGCCAGCGGCCCCCATGACGGCCGGGGATTTGTCGAGTTCGTCGATGTCGAGAAATCCTATGACGGCCGCACGTTCGCAGTGACACGGCTGAACCTCAGCGTAGCGCGCGGCGAGTTCCTCACCCTTCTCGGCCCCTCAGGTTCGGGCAAGACGACAACGCTCAACATGCTTGCCGGCTTCGAACGGCCGACCAGCGGAGTCATCACGCTTGAAGGCCGGTCGGTCGACAGGCTGCCGCCCTACGAACGCAACATCGGCATGGTATTCCAGAACTACGCGCTGTTTCCGCACATGAGCGTCGAGGAGAACGTCGCCTTCCCGCTCTCGGTCCGCAAGACCGCCAGGGCGAACGTGGCATCCCGCGTCGGCCGCGCGCTCGACATGGTGCGGCTGCGGCAATTCGGCGACCGGCGGCCGGCACAGCTTTCCGGCGGCCAGCAGCAGCGCGTCGCGCTCGCCCGCGCGCTGGTGTTCGAGCCAAGCCTGGTGCTGATGGACGAGCCGCTCGGCGCGCTCGACAAGAAGCTGCGCGAGCACATGCAGATCGAGATCAAGCAGCTGCACACCATGCTCGGCGTCACCATCGTCTATGTCACGCACGACCAGAGCGAGGCGCTGACCATGTCGGACCGCGTTGCCGTATTCAACAATGGCGGGATTGCCCAGCTCGGTTCGCCCGACGATCTCTACAACACGCCGGAGAGCTCGTTCGTCGCCAGCTTCATCGGCGAGAACAACACGCTGGAAGGCAAGGTCGAGCGCGTCTCCGGCAAGGAGTGCCGCGTCGCGCTGTACGGCGGCGGTTCGGTCGCCGCGCTGGCCATCGGCGTCGCCGAAGGCGCGGCCTGCCATGTCGCCATCCGCCCGGAACGGTTGAAGCTCGCGCCCGCTTCGAACGGTGCAAATGCGTTAGCCGCCACGGTCGAAGGCCGCATCTATCTCGGGGACCACCAGCGTCTTCTGGCCAGGCTGGAAAGCGGCCAGGTGCTGACCGTCAAGGTCGGCCCCGAAGCGACCATGGGCAACGGGGAGCCGGTCACGGTTTCCTGCGCGCCCACCGACTGCCGTGCCTTTCCGGCCGATGCCGGAACGGGCGGTTCCATCTCGAAAACAGGGGAATAAGAACAATGAAGATCACAAAAGCCCGGCTGTTCGCCTTCGCGGCAGCCACAGCATTCATCACCATGGGAAATGCCGCCTTCGCCGACGAACTTTCGATCATGGCCAGCGGCGGCGCCTGGCAGGATGCCCAGCGCAAGGCATGGTTCGAGCCGTTCAGCAAGGAAACCGGGATCAAGATCGTCGAGCAGGAATATCTTGGCGATCTCGGCAAGGTCAAAGCGATGGTCGATACCGGCAACGTGCCGATCGATCTTGTGACTGTCGAGACGGCGACCGTGCTGCAGGGTTGCGACGCCGGCATTCTCGAGCGGCTCGACTATTCCAGGATCGCCCCCCGTGAAAAGTTCATCGAAGGTTCGGCGCTCGACTGCGGCGTCGGTCTCGACGCCTATGGCGATGTCCTTTCCTATGACCCCCACGTGCTGAAGGAGGCGCCAACCTCGGTCCTCGACATCTTCGACACGACGAAGTTTCCGGGCAAGCGCGCGATGCGCAAGTTTCCGGCACAGAACCTCGAATGGGCACTGATGGCCGACGGGGTCGCGGCGGCCGATGTCTACGAGGTGCTGGCAACCCCCGAAGGCGTCAACCGCGCTTTCAAGAAGCTCGACACCATCAAGCAGGACATCGTCTGGTGGGATGCCGGCGCACAGCCGCCGCAGCTCCTCGCATCCAAGGAAGTAGTGATGACCACCGCCTGGAACGGCCGTATCCAGAACGCCATCGACAAGGACGGGGCGCCGTTCAAGATCGTCTGGAACAACCAGATCCTCGAATATGATATGATCGCCATTCCGAAGGGCGCCAAGAACCCGGATCTGGCCTACAAATACCTTGCCTATATCAGCCAGCCGGAAATCAACGCCAAGCTCGCCAGCTACATCACCTACGGGCCGGTGCGCATTGATGCGGCCTCCTTCGTCGCGCCGGACGCCCTGCCGAAATTGCCGAACGCACCCGACCACATGACCGCTTACCTGGTCGCCGATACCGAATTCTGGGGCGACTATGGCGAGGACCTGGTCAAGCGCTTCAACGCCTGGCTCGCGCAGTAGGGGAAAATGTCGGCGCTTGAGCCCACGAAACTGGACCGGCCGCGGGCAAGCCGCGACTGGTCGGCCGCCGATTCCGGCACAGCAAGGTCGGTCGCGGCGGCGCTTCGCGGCGCCGATCTCGGCGACCGTCTGCGGTCGCTGGCGCTGGCGGCACCTTTGCTTGTGCTGCTGGCGCTGAGCTTCGGCATCCCGATCGTCCTGCTTCTGTCGCGCGCTGTTTATGATCCGACGATTGCCGACGCCTTGCCGCAGACCAGCCAGGCATTGGCCCGCTGGAACGGCACGGGACTGCCCGACGATACTGCGTTCCTGGCCCTTGCCGCCGATCTTCGGAGCAATCAGGCCAAGGGCACCGCCTACGAACTCGCCAAGAGCCTGAACGCCCGTCTACCAGGTGCACGCAGCCAAGTGCTCAAGATGGTGCGTCAACTCGAGGCCGCCGAAAGGCCGCCGCTGGAGGTGATGAAAGCGGTGCCGTTCTGGTCGGCGCCGGGCACATGGCCGGTCATCGAGAGCGGCACCCATAGCGTGACGTCGTTCTACCTGCTGAGCGCGCTTGATCTGCGCTGGAATGCCGATGGCGGCATCGAAAGGGTGCCGCCCGAACAGGCGATTTTCCTGCAGGTGTTCATGCGCACATTCTTCGTCGCCGCTGCGGTGACGCTGGCCACGCTGATACTGGGCTTCCCCCTCGCCTACCTCATCGCCTCCGTGCCCAAGGGCCTCGCCGCCATCCTCATCGTCGCGGTGCTGCTGCCGTTCTGGACGTCGATCCTGGTGCGAACCGCGGCCTGGACGGTGCTCCTGCAGAAATTCGGCCTGGTCAACGACCTGCTGCTGTGGCTCGGCGTTGCCGACGACCGGCTCGACCTGATGTACAGCCGCATCGGACTGATCATCGCCATGACCCACATCCAACTGCCGTTCACGCTGCTGCCGATCTACAGCGTCATGCGCACCATCCAGCCCTCGCAGATGAAGGCTGCCTATTCGCTCGGCGCAAAACCTTTTACCGCCTTCCGCCGCGTCTACCTTCCACAGGTCTTTCCTGGCGTGATGGCCGGCTGTCTGCTCACCTTCATCCTCTGCCTCGGCTATTACATCACGCCGGCGCTGATCGGCGGCGCCAGCGACCAGTTGATCAGCAATTTCATCGCCAGTTACGTCAATGTCGAACTAAACTGGGAGATGGCGGCGGCGCTCAGCTTCATCCTGCTCGTGTTCACACTGGCGCTGTTCGGCATCTTCGCCCGCATCCTCGGCCTCGACCGTCTCAAGCTGGTGTAGCCATGTTGCTGTCTCCCTATCCTACGACCGGCGAGAGAATCCGCATCACCCTGCTATGGCTGTGGTGCGGCATGGTGATCCTGTTCCTCCTCGTGCCGATCCTTATTCCCGTTCCCTTGTCGTTCAACAGCGGCGCCTTCTTCATCTTTCCGCTGGAGGGAATTTCGACGCGCTGGTACGAGGTCGTGCTCGGAACCCAGCGCTGGCAGGCAGCCATCGGCAACAGCCTGATCGTTGCGTTCGGGACGACGCTGATCGCAACGATATTAGGCACATTGACGGCGATCGCACTTTCCGACGAAAAATTTCCCGGCCGCCGCATCGTCATGCCGCTGCTGTTGTCACCGCTGATCGTGCCGGTGGTGATCACTGCCGTCGGCTCGTATCTGTTCTATGCCCGCGTCGGTCTCGCCAGCACCTATGCCGGCATTATCCTGGCGCATACCGCGCTCGCCAGTCCGTTCGTCGTCGTCACGGTGGGAGCGAGCCTCACCGGCTTCGACCGCAATCTGATGCGCGCCGCCGCCATCTCCGGAGCAAAGCCCATCACGTCGTTCTTCAGGGTGATGCTGCCACTGATCCTGCCCGGCGTGCTGTCAGGGGCGGCCTTTGCGTTCGTCACCTCGTTCGACGAGGTCGTCGTGGTGCAGTTCCTGGCCAGCGCCAATCAGCGCACCATGCCGCTCGAAATGTTCATCGGCCTGCGCGAGAAGCTGAGCCCGGCAATCACCGCTGCCGCGACGCTGATGATGGCACTGTCGATCGTGCTGCTCGTCGTCGCCAATTTTCTGGCCCGCCGTAGCAAGCAGCGACCGCGCATCGACTAGGAATGTCGTGCGGCGGTCGGCCAAAGCCTCCATCGGCCTGCCCGCGTCAGGCCGCTTTACGGTGCGATTTCCATGTCTCGTGGTGCTTGCCCCACGCCGACATGACTGTCACCGCATCGTTCAGGCTAAAGCCGAGCGGCGTAATCGAATATTCCACGCGAGGCGGCACCTCGTCATAGGCGCGCCGGCTGATCAGCCCGTCGGCTTCCATCTGCCGCAATTGTTGCGTGAGCACCTTTTCGCTGACGCCAAGCAGCAAGCGGCGCAGTTCGGCAAAGCGGTAAGGCCGCAGGTGCAGTTCCCATAGCAGCGAGGTCTTCCACTTTCCGCCGACGGCCTGCAGCGCGGCAGCAAAACCGCAGCTGTCTGGTTCCTTGCGCCTCATTTAGCAGCTCCTGTCATGATGGAGATAGCTTACCTCAAGGTGCGTACTTCTCAGAGAACGAACGGAAGTTCTGAGTACTCGCGCCCTATCTCAGAAATGTACAGGGCCAGGGCGGCGGTCGAAATATCGCTGAGGGAATGTTGCCGCTCAAGATCTTCGAGTATATGGCGCACGGCAAACCGATAGTATCCTCCGACCTGCCAGTTATCCGTGAAGGTTTGAGGGATAGTGTTCACAGCGTTCTGGTGGCCCCAGACAACCGGTCGGACTGGGTCAAAGCCCTTCAGCGCCTGCGCGAAAACAAGGTGTTTCGGGATCAGACAAGGTGTTTCGGGATCAGATTAGGCTGCAGGCGGAGACGGACTTTCTGGCCAAGCATAGCCGCATCGCACGCGCAACCAACATATTAAAGGAAATCGAAAAGCGGATGCCGTCGAGCGGAAGCTTATAGGGCTGCACAGTTTGTCTTGTTTGGCGGCCGTTGATCCAAGTGTCGGGCATCGCGCCTGCAGACAATGTCGTCTGCTACGCCATCAAGTCCATTGCGGCAGCGAGATTTCGAACGAGGTTGCCGAGGTCGCAATGTCGTCTTTTCGATAAAGGATCTCGTGGACGAAGTGGACCGACACGCCTTTCGTGCGAGCGGCTATGGTTACCTGATCAACGTCAGCCAATTGATGCACTCGGGCAGCGGCGAACCCTACCGGATCGCGATCTGCGGCGGCGAGTCGACGGAACCGTGGCCGGAACCGACGGCTCCGGTCGAGGCCGGCCTGCGCGAGAAGGCGATGGACTTGGTCGGGTGGAGCTACGAGGAAGCAGGGCTGAGGCCGCAGCCGGACCTCGAAGTCGACATCACTCCGGCCGCAGGACTGGGACCTTTCGGACCTGACGATCTCGGACCCCGATCCGGATGGCGGAACGCAATGCCCAACCTGCTTGTTGCACTTGACCTGACTTCCGGAGGGGCTTACGCCATGGCGAGGGCGAGCAACGCCTAAACGCGACCAGAGCGGACCGTAAACCGTCTTCACCGCGAGGAGTCCCGTCATGGCTAGAGAACGGTCTCTGAGAAGATCGACATCGGTGTTGACTAGGGCTCGGCGGCTCGGACGAAATATCCTGCGCTGGCTGGAGGGAGACAGCCGATCCCAACAGCTCAGAGACGAAGTTCTGTTTTGGAGACACTGGTTCTCCACTCAGGGATCATTCTGGCCAGAGGACTACGAGGAACGTCTTGACCCCAATTTACCAATTCAGGATCACGTTGGGCGATATGTCGACAGGTTGACGACCAACCCAGTTCACATACTCGATGTGGGGGCTGGCCCGTTGACGAAGCTCGGCAAAGTGCATGCTTCGAAAGAGATCAGGATTATTGCAACTGACCTGCTGGCATCAGAATATGATCAAGTTCTGAGAGATTTTGGCATTCAACCTATTGTTCGAACAGTCTTTGGTGACGCCGAAAACCTTACCACCCAATTTGGCGATTACAGTTTCGACATTGTTCATGGACAGAATTGTATAGACCACACCGCTAGTCCACTCAAGGCAATACAACAAATGCTCTCGGTCACAAAACATGATGGTTTCGTCGTGCTTTATCATGCTGAAAACGAAGGTAAGACGGAATCGTACAAGCAGCTGCACAAGTGGGACTTCACATGTGAGAAAGGACACTTCGTTATCAGAGGGCCTGGGCCGGGTGGGGGTTCGGTGGATGCCACTAACGCGCTGGCCGCGGTAGGTTCTGTTGAATGTAGCTTGGACGACAGCGCGGTGCTTGTTGCAATCCGAAAGCATCCGCAAAGACGTCAGTGATATCTGGCCAACCTGCTCGCAGGCGGCCTCCTATTTCGGGGGGATGGGTTCAGATAGCCGTCACCTGAGGTATCGCGGGGTAACACTTCGGTTCCGCTTCGCTCCACCTCCAATCCTTGGCACCCACTGCACGCCTAGTTGAGGAGACCACACCAACTTGCTATAATGGTTAGCCTGCTTTTCCTGGACTGCCAACGGCATACTACCCCGCATTCGGGTATTGGACCCTCTCCAGGATTGAGGCACTTCAGAAATGTCGAGCATAACGCCACTTGCCAAACAGGAACGGAAGTACTTGGTGGAATCGCATCGTCCCCTGGTCTCGATCATAACCCCGTTTCTAAACGCAGGTTCCTTCTTACAGGAGGCAGTCGAGAGCGTGTTGGATCAAACTTACACAAATTGGGAATTAGCCCTTATTGACGACGGTTCTACAGATGAGAGCACAGACGTCGCCAAACGTTACGCGGAGCAGTCGCCGGGTAAAATTCGATACTTAGAGCATTTCGGGCATCGAAATCTGGGGGCGAGTTCATCGCGCAATCTGGGGCGCGAACATTCGTCAGGCGAGTACATTGCATACTTGGATGCCGATGACGTTTGGCTTCCAGATCGACTGGATCAACAATTATCAATTTTTGAAATGATAGCAGAAGCCGGTATGGTGGTTGGGTCGACGGTATATTGGCATCGGTGGACGGGTCGCGCTGAAGACAAAGACAAAGATGAGTTTGTGCTCGTCGGTGCACCTCAGAACAGCTTGGCGCGGCCTCCTGCTCTGCTCTCAGCGTTGTACCCTTTGGGCGAAGGCGCGTCGCCGTCGATGAATTCTGTGCTGGTGAGATCGGATGTTGTCGACCGAATTGGGGGTTGGAACGATGAATTCAAACGGGTATTCACAGACCAAGTGTTCCTGGCGAAGGTATACACCTCGACGCCTGTTTACGTTTCCAGCGCCTGTTGCGACTATTACAGACAGAGGTCTACGTCGAGCAGCCAAATCGTACGCCAAGAAGGTGAGTTTCATAAGTGCCGGCACCAGTTTCTCGTTTGGTTGGAAGGTCATATGATATCTGTTGGGATGGAGCAATCAAACGAGTGGAGAAAACTTCAGCGCGCACTTTGGCGGTATCGGCACCCAGTAATGAGTCGAGTCGCGAGAACGTTGACCCGCGCGTACAGCAGTCTGACGAGCTCGAGCGCGCCGTGAATACGAGGTGCGTCTAGAGATAGAGAGGAAGCTTACCGTGGGCGAGCGGGATCCACTCGTTAGTATTGTTATCACATGCTTCAACCACGGCACCTTTTTGCAAGATGCCTTTCACAGTGCTCGACGGCAAACCTATCGAAATGTCGAGATACTGGTGGTTGACGATGGGTCGACTGACAACTCGCTTGAGGTGGCGAACAAGTTAGAACATGCCATTGTTCTTCACCAGAGGAACGCCGGATTGCCGTCAGCGCGCAACGCCGGGTTGCTTAAGTCGACTGGTGCCTACGTGACGTTTTTAGACGCCGATGATATTCTGTTGCCCAATGCAGTCGAGCTGGGCGTGGCGGCACTCATCACGCGGGCTGGATACGCGTTTGTATGTGGCGGGCACCGTGGGGTGTCGCTGGATAGAGTTGCCCTGTGGGAACGGTCGCCCGCATACGAAGGCGATCCTTATAAAGGATTTCTTAGGGGCAATTTTATCGCGATGCACGGTACGGTACTCTACGATCGCTCTATCCTGGTTCGGGAGGGAGGTTTCGATCCGGGATTGGAAGCCTGCGAAGATTATGACGTTTACCTGCGCCTTGCTCGAAAGTACCCGATCGAAGTGTACAGCGAAATAGTTGCCGAGTACCGCCAGCACGACTATAACATGTCACGTAATTACCAAAAGATGCTGCGGAGCGCATTGTTGGTTTTAAGGCGCCAAAAGATGCACACCGGCAGCGACCGATCCTATAAAGCAGCTTATAGAGACGGCATAGGCTTTTGGAAAAGATTGTACGGTAGGCAAATGATCAAGGCAGCTGTGCGGGATCTAAACAGAAGCGGGAAATTCAGGAGCGCAATTCTGACCCTTGCGTGGGCTGGCCAGCACGCGCCGGCTGCTTACATCGATCTGATAGCATCATCACTAGGTTATCCCCGGGGACCCCATTGACGTGCTGAGCAGGTGGCGTCAGGTGCCGCGCCTCTCGCAGGCGACTGATTTGCTAGGTCGGAGCTTCTAAACCAATACCAGGGCAGGGAAGCCAGTGAATTGTAGTGTGGTTTTGGATTTGAATTTCCTGAACGCTGATGTCACTAAGATGGCAGCAAACTATCACCACTAGATTCAGGTGCGGTTGATCCATGGCCAATCTGAGTGATGAATCCGCTGCGCTAGTATCCGTGGTGATACCGGTCCATAATGGCTGTGGGTTCGTAGAAAACGCTGTTCGATGCGCAGCGGAGCAGACATGGCCCTCAATTGAGATCATCGTGGTTGATGATGGGTCGACGGACGCCACCGCCAGCGTCGTGCGTGAGTGTGCTGCTCGCGACAAGCGAGTGCGATTGATACATCAGGCGAATGGAGGCGTCGCTGTCGCCCGGAATGCGGGGATCGCGTCTGCGCAAGGCGATTACGTTGCTTTCCTCGACGCGGATGACCTCTGGCACCGTGAAAAGATTTCTAAGCAGATGGAGGTCATGCAGCGCGGGGGCGCCGACATTGGTATAGTCTACTGCAGGTACCGAGAGGTCGATTCCGATGGAGCGATTATAAATAGCCCACACTTCCCACCCTATGAGGGGTACGTTTACCCATTGCTCGTTTTGTTCAATTTCATGGGCGGGGGCAGCGCGGTATTGGTAAGGCGGAAATGCCTGCTGGAGATAGGAGGATTTGATCCCAGTCTTCGGGCCAGGGGAGCACAAGGGGCAGAGGACACAAGGGCGTTTCTCGCCATCTCGGAGCGATACACGGTACGAATAGTCGATTCCTATCTCATGGGGTACCGCCTCTCGGATGGCAGTATGTCTAGCAATATCTTCAAAATGTTTAAATCGCGGCAGATTGTCCTGCGTGAAGTACGGAATCGGCACCCCGAACTCCCGGCCTTTCTCTTCCGCTGGGCGGTGGGCGAGAACGCTAGCTGGCTAGCGGAGGGGTCGCTGCGTGAAGGGAAGTTTCGTCAAGGCCTGGCGCTTCTAGCGAGAACGATATTGATCGATCCTCAATCCGCATTAAATTTGAGAATAGCGCGATCGTTGACGCGAGGGATTTCGCGCCGACTGAAAGATTGGTTCGGCTGGACGTCTTCAGATCACTCCGTCAAAAGCAAGAGACAGCATATCCGCCATTTTCATGAAATATCGCCGGAGGAGGGATTGCAGACTGAACCGCGTATTCCGGATAGGCACGACCGACGCCGGGCGGTAGCCGCACGATTGGCCGTTGCTGGCGTGGTACCGACATCGTGAACCACGCCTACGCATATTTCCTAAGATCCTTTCTGAGACCACACTTGTGGGCATTCCCAACACTGGTCATGCTCGGCGTAGCTTCTGCTGCGGTTGAGGGCATCGGGGTTGCGATACTCGTTCCGCTTATATCCTACCTGTTTCGATCGCCCGATGTGGCTGTAGTATTCCCTTTACTTGGTCGCGCAACGGATATCTGGCCGGCAGCTAATCAGACAACCGTTTTACTATCATTGCTATTTGGTGTATTACTCCTGTTCGCAAGCAAGGCTGCTATTCAATACTTATATTCTTTTGTTGCGCTAATTATCAGCAAAAAGATTGTTTTAGACCTGCGTGCGTCACTATTTGACAGTTTGCTTCGCGCCGATTTTCAGTTTGTCAGCAGTAGCAGTTCTGGCCGAATGTTCAACATCGTCCAGGGAGAGACGTGGCTCGCAGGTGAGTTCGTGGTTGCAGTAGCGAAAGGATTAGTTAGCCTGTTCTCCATTACTGCATTTTGCGTAATTCTATTTCTTCTGTCTCCGCGACTGACTGTAGTCTCCCTAGCTGGTTTAGCGCTCATTGGTGTTGTTACTATCATTCTTACTAGGAGAGTGAGGCGTCGAGCCGCTATCGCAAAAGAAACCAGCGCAGAGCTCTCATCGAGGCTGATCGAAACGTTGGAGGCTCTAAAGGTAATTAAACTATTTTCTCGAGAGAAGCGGGAGTTCAGAAGATTCGCTAATATAGCAGCGCGTGATCGTGCAGCGTCAGTTGACGTGGAAAAAGCTGCCGCGATAATAGGCCCCATTACAGAAGTTCTTTTTGCGCCGCTCCTTTTGGTTATCGTAGCTTATTCCTGGAGCATGGGTATCCCCGCGGGTACGCTAGTCGCCTTTCTCGTCCTTCTGTACCGGCTGCAGCCTCACGTTCGAATGCTGAATCATGTGCGAGTCGAATTGTCCCGAGCTTTGCCGACGCTGGATCATATCAGGGACGTGCTTCAAAAGCCGGAGGAATTAAGCGGGTCACGGGCATTCAGTGGGCTGGCCAGGAGCATTCGATTTGAGAACGTGAGCTTCACCTACGTGGGTAGCGACACGGCAGCTATTTGTGACGCAAGTTTTGAAATAGTGAAGAACCGTCTGACTGCATTCGTCGGCTCTTCTGGATCTGGAAAAAGTACTGTGGCAGCTCTGTTGTGCCGTTTTTTTGACCCCACCCGGGGTACGATGTCGGTCGATGAGGTAGATGTTCGTTCCATTAGGTTAACAGACTGGAGAGAGCGGATCGCATTTGCCGGGCAGGACGCTGAACTTCTTGGGGACACTATTTTAGATGTGATAAGCTATGGAGCAGAAGATTGGGATCGCGACAGCGTGCAAGATGCCGCGCGGGCTGCGCAGGTTCACGAGTTTGTTGCCCTCCTTCCGGATGGGCTTGATACTCCAGTCCGTAGGCGAGGTCACCGTTTTTCAGTAGGTCAGCGACAGAGAATCGCTATTGCCCGAGCATTGAGAAAAAACTCAGAAATCTTGATCCTGGATGAGGCGACAAGCGCCTTAGACGCTGCTTTGCAAACAGCAATAGAGACTAGCATAGACAAGCTAAGGGGCAAAAGGACGATCGTTGTCATCGCACACCGTCTCAGCACGATACAGTCTGCCGATCATGTTATTGTTCTGCATCAGGGCCGAGTTATTGAACAGGGGTCTCCTAGAGAATTGCTCAGCGACGAAGACAGCTCGTTCTACCACATGTGGAAGTTGGAGCATGCCGGCGCTTCGCGCTAACAGGTATTGGAGTTCTTCAACGCAGCGAGAATTTATATCTTCCGATCGAGCGCGCCGAACATAAAACGGACCCTCGTCGAAAGGGCCATCAGTCTATCGGAGAAGTAATTATGACATCGAATGTCTGCGTGCTCGGCGCGGGCCGAATGGGCTCGTCCATTGCTCGAACGCTGCTCGATCGCGGCTATCCAACATGGGTCTGGAATCGGACCGCGGCAAAGTGCGATCCATTGGCGGCCCTTGGCGCGAAGGTAGCCCCTTCAGTGGAGGATAGGATCCGAGCGGCCGACGTCGTGATCATCAATGTTCTCGACTATGCCGCCAGCGACGCTTTGCTGAAGCGGGTTGGCATCGCTTCGGCATTGGCCGGCAAAGCCGTCGTGCAACTCACCTCCGGCTCACCGCGTCTGGCGCGGGAAGAAGCCCGGCTGGGTGGAAGCGCATGGTGCCGGGTATCTGGACGGAGCGATCATGGCCACTCCGGACTTTATCGGCAAATCAGAGACCGCACTGCATTATTCGGGTTCCCGTGACGTTTACGAGAAGCACAAGCCCCTGCTTTTCGCACTCGGCGGCGCCACGAGCTATGTCGGGGAACTGCCGGTCAAGCCTCAGCGCTTGATACCGCTCTGCTCACGCACATGTGGGGCGGGCTCTTCGGAGCACTCCAGGGCATGGCCGTCGCCGAGACCGAAGGTCTCGACCTGGCGACGTTCAGGAACCATCTTTCCGGATTCAAGCCTGTTGTCGATGCCGCTCTGTTCGACCTGGTGGATAGAACGAATGCACGCCGTTTTGCCGGCGACGACGCGACGCTGGCGTCGTTGGGCGCCCACTACAGCGCCTTCCAGCATCTGCTTGAGGCATGCGAGGAGCGAGGGCTCGACGCGGCTATGCCGCGCGCCATGGATATGGTCTTTCGACAGGCGCTTTCGCTCGGGCGCATAGAAGATGATTGTGCATCTCTGGCACCCCTGTTTCGAAATGGCTCGTCGCGCCACAGCCGGGAGACAGCGAATGCATAGCGGCAACACAAAGCGAACCGCAACCTGCTCATGCCGGAGCGTGGAACTTGTCCTCGCCGGCGAGCCGCGACGCGTCTATGCGTGCAGTCGCATGGAGTGCCAGCGCTGCACCGGAACGGCGTTCTCGTACCGGGCCATCTACGCCGGTTCTGCCCTCGTCGACCAGAAAGGCGAGACCAGATCCTGGCGCAGAACCGGCTCGTCGGGACAATGGCTGGAGCAGACATTCTGCACCACATGCGGCTCGGTCGTCTTCATGCGGGCAGAAGGGCTCAAGGATGCGCTGTCGGTATCGGTCGGCTGCCTGGAGGACCGGGAATTCCCACCCCCGATAATGCTCCATTGGCCTCAAAGAAAGCATGGATGGCTTTGTTTGGAAGGCGTGCCCGAAGCAGCCGCCTCTTGAGGAGCGGATCACCAAACGATGCCTGGCTTGCAGCAGGCTCGGCATCGTGAGTCCGGCAACGTCTCCTTCGGCAATCGATTTCCGTTCAAGACGGTCCTGATTGGGCGGATAGCTGTCGCGGGCGACTGCGAATCCCAAGGCTCCCTCGCAGCACTCCTTGCAACACTTTGCGCTCCCCGACGTTCTCCCAAGGCACGCTCCGAAGCCGATTGTCGCGGCTCCAATTGCAAATCCAATTGCTGGAGCGAGGGAGCCATAACGGCTTCGCTGGCTGGCCACGGCACCCAGCGTGCCGTGGCGGTTCGGCGACCTACATCGGTATGACGCTGGAGGAGACGCCATGGACATGGGCAACAGGAAGACGCAGTTCAATATCTGGTACTGGATCGTCGCCTTCGTCGGGCTGATGATGTTCCAATATGTCTACACTGCCACGCAGAATATCGCGCAGATTCCCTACAGCCAGTTTGAGACCCTGCTGCGCGACGGCAAGATCGCCGACGTGCAGGTTTCCGATCGCTTCATCCAGGGCCGCTTCAAGGAACCGCAGGACGGCAAGCCGCTGTTCATCACCACGCGCGTCGAGCCGAATCTCGCGCGGCAGCTGCAGGAACACGGCGTCACCGTCACTGGCCAGATCGAAAGCACCTTCCTGAGCGACCTGCTCTCCTGGATCGTCCCGATCCTCGTCTTCTTCGGCTTGTGGATGCTGCTGATGAGGCGAATGGGTGGTGGCATGGGCGGTTTGATGCAAATCGGCAGGAGCAAGGCCAGGGTCTATGTCGAGGCCAATACCGGGGTCAGATTCGAGGACGTGGCGGGTGTCGATGAAGCCAAGGCCGAGTTGCAGGAAATCGTGGATTTTTTGAAAAGCCCGCAGGAATACGGCCGTCTTGGCGGGCGCATGCCCAAGGGCGTGCTGCTGGTCGGACCGCCCGGCACCGGCAAGACACTGCTGGCGAAAGCCGTTGCAGGCGAGGCAAAAGTTCCGTTCTTCTCGATCTCGGGCTCAGAATTCGTCGAGATGTTCGTAGGCGTCGGCGCCGCCCGTGTGCGCGACCTGTTCGAACAGGCACGCGCCAAGGCCCCAGCGATCATCTTCATCGACGAGCTCGACGCGCTGGGCCGCGCCCGCGGTGCGAGCCCGATGATGGGCGGCCACGACGAAAAGGAGCAGACGCTCAATCAACTCCTGGTTGAGCTCGACGGTTTCGATCCGAAGATCGGCGTCGTGCTGCTCGCCGCGACGAACCGCCCGGAAATCCTTGACCCGGCACTGCTTCGCGCCGGCCGTTTCGATCGGCAGGTGCTGGTCGATCGCCCGGACAAGCAAGGTCGCGTCCAGATCCTCCTGGTCCACATGAAGAAGGCGAAGCTGGCGGCGGATGTCGATGCAGAAAAAGTCGCCGCGCTGACGCCAGGTTTTACCGGCGCCGATCTCGCCAACCTGGTCAATGAGGCAACCCTGCTCGCCACGCGCCGGAGGGCGGATGTCGTCACGATGGACGATTTCAACAATGCGGTCGAGCGCATCGTGGCCGGACTCGAGAAGCGCAACCGGCTGTTGAACCCGAGGGAACGCGAGGTCGTCGCCTATCACGAAATGGGCCATGCGTTGGTAGCCATGGCGCTGCCCGGCGTCGACCCCGTGCACAAGGTATCGATCATCCCGCGCGGCGTAGGCGCCTTGGGCTACACGATCCAGCGGCCGACCGAGGACCGCTTCCTCATGACCCGCGAGGAACTGGAGAACAAGATGGCGGTGCTGCTCGGCGGCAGGGCGGCCGAGTGGATCGTGTTCGGGCATCTGTCGACGGGGGCCGCCGACGACCTGGCCAAAGTGACCGATATCGCCCGCGCCATGGTGACGCGTTACGGCATGTCGGAAAAGCTCGGCCATGTGGCGCTGAAAAAGGACCAGCGCTCCTTCCTGAGCCCCAACCCACTTGCCGGCGGTCCGCGCGAGCACGATTACGGCGAGGCCACCGCCGAGGCTATCGACGCGGAGGTTCGCAGCAGCGTCGACACAGCTTTCGCGCGAACGGTCGGGCTCCTCACCGAGCGACGGGACCTGCTGGAGAAGACGGCGCGCAAGCTGCTCGAGATCGAGACGCTCAGCGAGGCCGAGCTCGCATCGCTCGTCGGAAACGTCTCGGCACCGGATCGCACGGAGGCATCCGATCCGCAATCGGGGAAGCGACCGGTACGACGAGGCAAGGCTGCGGCTACAAACGTCTCGCGCCCGGCCGAGTGATGACCTTCCTCGTCCCAACGTGGTCCCCGGGTCCCAACCACCGCTCGTCCAAAAGCCCGATACGGGCTGCAAGATCGCCGTACATCGTCATGCTGCAGCCCAGGACAAAGCCGCCGGGATGGACATCAGGGTCAGTCGCTCGCGGACCGGCGACCGTTTGATCGTGAACGGCAGATCGCTGGCATCGCCAATCTGGACGCGGCCTCCCCAGGTGACCCGTTCCCAGTGGCATAGTGTCGCTGCCAATCACTGAGATAGTCGCCCAAGACCTGGCAATCATCAACAACGAAGACCGGCACGGCCTCTCGCACGCGCCCGGCCGGCATTGCGGGCCGCCGCCATTCGGCGTCGCGCGGCGGCGCCGGTTGACCAATAAGGCGGCGTTACGCGACCGATCCTTGTCTGTTTTTCGGATTTGGCGTTGCTTCGTCAAGGTCCGAACCCGTCAGCTACGATAGGCCAGGCTGAATGACCGATATCATTTGCCTCGAATTCACCCCGATCTGCGATGGGTGACCCGCCTTGATGGCATGTTCGCTTTCGTGCTGGCGACGCCGGAGCGGATCATCGCGGCGCGCGACCCACGCGCGGCATCAAGCCGCTCTACGTGGCGCAGCTCGGAGAGGGGCTCGCCTTCGCGCCTCCGAGTTGAAGGCCTTCGACGGGATCGGGGTCGAGCCCGTCGAGGCAATCCCGCCCGGCGCCCTGCTCGACAGTCTTCACGAACCGCGGCGCTGGTTCGCACGCCCCACGGCGATGCCGAGGGGACGGGGTGTATTGGCAGCTTGGGTCGACATGACGTTGAAGCTTGCCCATTCCCAGGCCAAACTCGATCACCCTCGCCCCAGGTAGCACTAACCGGGCAATGATTTTCGTCCTTTCCTCCCAGTCCTCGAATTCCGATGCATCGGTCCACCGCTCAAAGTCGGTCTTTCCGAACAGCTTGCATCTGAGCGCTTTTAGTCTTGTCGACCAACCGTTATATTTCAGCATGGCGGCCCCTGCTTCAGCCTTGGTCCCCGATCACGTCGCGAATGCGACGGTAAGCGGTATGGCCGGCAGCGATTTGAGCTTCGGCCCTGGCCAGTATCGCCGGGCGAATAGCGGGCGCCTCTTCCCACAGGCGCCGGAGCGCCGATCGAAGCTTCTCGGCAGAGTTGGGATGATCGAGTGCCACCATCTCGCAGCCCGTGCCGAACATATCGGCGAGGCCAAGGAACTTGTCGACATAATAGTCGGATCTGGCGAGCCCGATCGTCGGGATACCGTTGGCCAACGCGAAAACGCCGGCGTGGTAGCTGCCAGTGACTACGACCCGACAACGCTGGATTTGCCGAATGAGGTCGATCGGTGTGCGGATCGCGAGTGCCCGGTTCAGCTCGGTCTCATCGGTGGGCATCAGTCCACGAATTGCGTCGATGTCCGCTTCGCGAGGCACCCATGAGACTGGAACGGCGATCAAGGGTGCCTCGAGCGAATCCGATGTGGCGCCTAAGACATGTCGCAGCCCTTCGAGAATATCCACTGATACTCCTGAATAGGAGGAAAGACGTAGATTGACGCCAATGCCGGTGCCAAGCTCATCCACTCGCATCTCATGCGCCATTTCGATGGCGTCATCGCCGGTTGCGCAGATCCTGTCCTTGGAAACACCCAGCTCCGCGAGCAGAGGAAGCCCGGCTCGCGTTTCGCGAAGCGCGATCAAGTGGAGCCTTGGCAATATGGCCGATGCACGCGCTCTTAGCTCGGCATTGGCAAGCGGGCCCATCCCCTGGCCGACCATGACCACCGGCCGTCCTTTCCTTGCAAGCGCGAGATTCAGAGTTTCGAGTACCGACAGGGCATATTCTGGGAAAGCGTCTGTGATTCCGCCCATTCCACTTACAAGCACAAGGTCTGCCCTGTCCACAGCATCGGTGAAGCGAAGAAGTGCCGCGCGCGCATCCGGCATGTGCCTAAACTTAAGGCTCCAGAACAGAGAAACGAGTCTCGGCGCGTGTCGGCGAATGCGATCGGGCCAGTGCTTGGGCACGAACCGCTTCAACTTGGCCGGCCTGAAATCAGGCTTGAGCCATAGGGCGCGCCCTTCGGCGGACAGGGGGGTGGCAAAGGGACAGAAGAGGCGAAGCGCGTCCGGATCGTCAGTCAGAACGTTGATCGTCGAATTGTCGCACAGCCGCGCAAGCCGCTCCGTGGCAGCATAGAGCATCGCCATGTCACCGATATTACGCAGCACATAGTCGCTCGGCTCTACGAGTATCTGGATTGGGCGATGGTTAAAGCGCATCCTTTTCCCCTAGATCCGAGTGGAGAGGACCGAAGGTTAGCACAACGTCTGAGGCAATCGAGCCCATTTGCGCGACGTCGGATTTTACTGACACGTCTGCTTGGATCAGATCGCGATGATGCTTGCGCCGACCTGAAGGTCCACTCTTCAATATTCGAGGCCAGAAGCGGCGGGGCTGCCTCGGCCCCAAATCTACCCCAGAGCTGTAGCTCGGGCATTGAGTTGTGTGCGTCAAGTACTGCAAAAATGGCGTGGCATTCAGCGGTGACGTTGGCGTGTCCGCCGCGCAGCCCCCGTGTTTAGCGGAGCGGCGGA